>NZ_JBITEP010000006.1:0-272166 GCF_044455315.1 Micromonospora sp. NPDC051300
GATCCACGGCGGCTGCTCACCCCTCCTCACGTTCAGACGAAACGACCCTCACGTCCAGTCGGTTACGCCCAACATCATTAAGTTAGGACCTCTTAACACCTCGCCCGTTCGCTCTCAGCGGAGGCGGGCATGGGTGCCGACCGGTGCCGCGTTGCTGGCGGCATGGACACCGAGGACACCGGAAGGGCCGACGACGCCGCGCTCGACGCGTACTCCCGGGTGGTGACCGGCGTGGCGGCGAAGGTGCTGCCCGCGGTCGCGGCCCTGTCGGTGCGGACGCCGCGCGGCGCGGGCGCCGGCTCGGCCGTGGTGATCGACCCGGACGGGTTGCTGCTGACCAGCGCGCACGTCGTGCAGGGCGCGAGCGGCGGCGTGGCCGCCTTCGGCGACGGCACCGAGACCCGGTTCCGGGTGGTCGGCGCGGACCCGCTGTCGGACCTGGCCGTGCTGCGCGCCGACGAGGCCGGCGTGCCGCCGGTCGAGCTGGGCGATGCCGACCGGCTGCGGATCGGGCAACTGGTGGTGGCGGTCGGCAACCCGATGGGGCTCGCCGGGTCGGTAACCGCCGGCGTGGTCTCCGGGCTGGGCCGGTCGCTGCCCGCGCGGGACGGGCGGCTGGTCCGGCTCATCGAGGACGTCATCCAGACCGACGCCGCGCTCAACCCGGGCAACTCGGGCGGGGCGCTCGCCGACTCCGCCGGCCGCGTCGTGGGGGTGAACACCGCGGTCGCCGGGTACGGGCTGGGGCTGGCCGTGCCGATCAACCCGACCACCCGGCAGATCGTCGCCGACCTGACCGGGCAGGGGCGGGTGCGGCGGGCGTGGCTCGGGGTGGCCGGCGCGCCGGTGCCGCTGCCGCCGGAGGTGACCGCGCGTACCGGCCAGCGGCGTGGGCTGCGGGTGGTGGAGGTGGTGCCGGGCAGCCCGGCGGGGGTGGCCGGGATCTACCTCGGCGACGTGATCGTCTCGGCCGGCGGTCGGCCGGTGCGGGACGGGCAGAGCCTGCAACGGCTCATGCTCGGACCGGCCATCGGCGTCCGGCTGCCGGTCACCCTGCTGCGCAAGGGGGCGTACGTCGACGTGGTGGCGGTCCCCACCGAGCTGGGTCGGTGAGAGGGGGCCCCTTCTCTACGCCAGGCGTTAAGAAGGGGCCCTTCCTTACACCTCTCAGTGGGCGCCGAGGTGGGCGAGCAGGTCCTGGCGGGTCAGCACGCCCTTCGGCTTGCCGTCGACGAGCACCAGCGCCGCGTCGGCCTTCTCCAGCAACCCGACCGCCTCGCTGACCGGCTGCCCGCCGCCGATCATCGGCAGCGGCTCACCCATGTGCCGCTCGATCGTGTCGTGCAGGTGGGCCTGGCCGGTGAAGAGCGCGTCGAGCAGGTCCCGCTCGGCGATCGAGCCGGCCACCTCGCCGGTCACCACCGGCGGCTCGGCCTTGAGCACCGGGAGCTGGGAGACGCCGTATTCGCGCATGTAGTCGATGGCGTCGCGGACCGTCTCGGTGGGGTGCACGTGCACCAGCTCGGGCAGGCCGCCCGGCTTGCCGGCGAGCGCGTCGGCGACGGTCGGCTCGCTGCCCGAGTCGTCCAGGAAGCCGTACCGGGCCATCCACCTGTCGTTGAAGATCTTCGACAGGTAGCCCCGGCCGCCGTCCGGCAGCAGCACCACGATCACGTCGTCCGGGCCGGCCTTGCGGGCCACCTCCAGCGCGCCCACCACGGCCATGCCGCAGGAGCCACCGACCAGCAGACCCTCCTCGCGGGCCAGCCGGCGGGTCATCTCGAAGGACTGCTTGTCGGACACCTCGACGATCTCGTCGGCGACCGAGCGGTCGTACGTCGTCGGCCAGAAGTCCTCACCGACGCCCTCGACCAGGTAGGGCCGGCCGGTGCCGCCGGAGTAGACCGAGCCCTCCGGGTCCGCGCCGACGACCTTGACCCGCCCCTCGGACGCCTCCTTGAGGTAGCGGCCGATGCCGGAGATGGTGCCGCCGGTGCCGACGCCGGTGACGAAGTGGGTGATCTTCCCCTCGGTCTGCCGCCACAGCTCCGGGCCGGTGGTCTCGTAGTGCGAGCGCGGGTTGGCCGGGTTGCTGTACTGGTCGGGCTTCCACGCGCCGGGGATCTCCCGGGCCAGCCGGTCGGAGACGTTGTAGTAGGAGCGCGGGTCCTCCGGCGCGACGGCGGTCGGGCAGACCACCACCTCGGCGCCGTACGCCCGCAGCACGTCCTGCTTGTCCTGGCTGACCTTGTCGGGGCAGACGAAGACGCAGCGGTAGCCCTTGAGCTGGGCCACCAGGGCCAGCCCGACGCCGGTGTTGCCGCTGGTCGGCTCCACGATCGTGCCGCCCGGGCCGAGGATGCCCGCCTTCTCGGCGTCCTCCACCATGCGCAGCGCGATCCGGTCCTTGACCGAGCCGCCGGGGTTGACGTATTCCACCTTCGCCAGCACCGTCGCCTGGATGCCCTCGGTGACGTTGCGCAGGCGGACCAGCGGGGTGTTGCCGATCAGCTCGACGACGTTGTCGTAGTACTGCACCTCGTTGTGCCCTTCGTCGCGCCGCCGGCACCTCCGACGGCCGGTCGGCCGGTGTCGCCGCCCAGCGTACGTGCCGTCAGGGCGCCACATGCCCCGGGATGACGGAGCTGCGACGTGCCTCCCACTCGAGGAACCGCTCGGTCTCGGCGAGCACGCTGCCGGCCAGCCAGGTCACCATGACCGCGTCGTCGGCCAGCCCGAAGATCGCCAGCGGGATCTCCGGCAGCAGGTCGATCGGGGAGACGACGTACGCCGCCGCCCCGGCCATCAGCGCCAGCCGCAGCCCGCCGTCGTACTCCCCGCGGCCGGTGGCCCGGATCATCCGGGGCAGCGCCGCCAACCGGACGCCGAGCGACGGCCCGCCGCGCGCCCCGGCCGCCAGTGCCCGGGCCAGCGCGGCGAACGCGGCGCTGCGCTTCAACGTCTTCCCCATGATTCCGCCCTTCTCCGCCGACCAGGGTGCGCCCCCGGGGCAAGCCCACCCCACAGGTACCCAGAACGGCCACCTGCCAGCCACCCGATCAAGGACAGCGACTGTCGTGCCGGCGCGATACTGTCGGTTCATGGGGGACGCTGGTTCCGTCGCGCCGGTCCGCCGGCAACGCGCCTGGCGGATCGCCCGCCTCGCGGCGATCGGCACGGGCGCCACGGTGGCGGCCACGGCCGCGACCGGAGGGGTGCTGCTCGGCCAGGCCCGGCAGGCCCGCCGCACGATTCCGATGGCCGAGGCGCCGCCGCCCCGCTGCGACGGTGTCTACGGGGCGCGCTTCCCCGGCCGCCCGGTCACCGTGGTCGTCCTGGGCGACTCCTCCGCCGCCGGCTACGGGGTGCACCGCCGCCGCGAGACACCCGGCTCGCTGCTGGCCACCGGGCTGTCCCGCCGCCTGCACCGGCCGGTCCGGCTGCACCGGTTCGCCGTGGTGGGCGCCCTGTCGGCCGGCCTGAAGCCGCAGGTCGAGTCCGCGCTGGAGGTCGCGCCGGACGTCGCGGTGGTGCTGGTCGGCGGCAACGACGTCACCAACCGCACCCCGCCGGCGGTGGCCGTGCGCTATCTGGTCGACGCGGTGCGAACGCTTCGCGCCGCCGGCTGCGAGGTGGTCGTCGGCACCTGCCCCGACCTGGGCACGATCCGGCCGATCCAGCCGCCGCTGCGGTGGCTGGCCCGGCGCTGGAGCCGTCAGCTCGCCGCCGCCCAGACGGTGGCCGTGGTGGAGGCGGGCGGCCGGACGGTCTCCCTGGGCGACCTGCTGGGACCACGGTTCGCCGCCGAGCCGGGCCGGATGTTCGCCTGGGACCGCTTCCACCCGTCGGCGGAGGGCTACGCCATGGCCGCGGCGGCGCTGCTGCCCACCGTGCTCTCCGCGCTGGGGGCGGTGCCGGAACGCAGGTCTTCGCTCGCCGGCCTGGAAGGCGTACGGTCGCTCCCGGAGGCCGCCCACGCGGCGGCCCGGCACGCCGGCACGGAGGTCAGCGGCGCCCAGCTCCGGGGTCGCGACCGCGGGCCCGGCGGGCGGTGGGCCCAGCTGCGCCGGCGGGCCTTCTTCGGCGTCGGCGCGGTGCCCCCGACCGGCACCGCCGCCGACTCGGCCACGCTGGAGGGAACGGCATGAGCGAGCGCAGCGAGCGAATCGGCAGGCTCAGTGCGATGGTGCCTCATGACGGCACGGAGCGAAGCGGAGTGCCGGCATGAGTGAGCGCAGCGTCGGACACTGGGAGGTGACGGCATGAGCGGATCGAGTGAGGCGGCCCGGTGGGGCCGGGCCGCGGCCCTGTCGCTGCTGGCCGGCACGGTGGGCGGCGCGGCGGTCCTCGCCGGCCAGGCCATCGCCGCCCGCACCCGGGAGTACGCGCAACCCGAGCTGGGCCTGGTGCTGCGGGCCACGGTCGGCCGGGCCGACGCGCCGCCGCTGCGGCTGGTGCTGCTCGGCGACTCGTCGGCGCTCGGCGTGGGCGTCGACCGCTTCGAGGAGACCATCGGCGGCCAGCTCGCCCACCTGCTCGCCGAGGGCCCGACCGGCCGGCGGGTGCACCTGTCCAGCGTCGGCGTCTCCGGGTCCCGCGCCACCGACCTGGCCACCCAGGTGGCCCGGGCGCTGCTCGGCGAGCGGCCCGACGTGGCGGTGGTGCTGATCGGGGCGAACGACGCCACCGCGCTGAGCCGGCCGGCCGACGCCGCGGCCTATCTCGGCTCGGCGGTGCGCCGGCTGCGCGAGTCGCACGTCGAGGTGGTCGTGGGCACCTGCCCCGACCTCGGCGCGGTGCGCGCGGTCGCCGCCCCGCTGCGTCAGGTGCTCGGCTGGTCCGGGCGGCGGATGGCGCGGGCCCAGACGGTGGCCGTGCTCGACGCCGGGGGCACGGTGGTCGACCTGGCCACCGAGACCGGTCCGGTGTTCCGGGCCGACGCCGGCACGCTCTGCCACGACGGCTTCCACCCGTCCGCCGACGGCTACCGGGTCTGGGCGCACGCCCTGCTCCCGGCGGTCGAGGCGGCCGCCGCGGTCGCGTTCCGGCACCACCGGCGGCCGCCGGCGGGGTGACATTTCCCGCCCGGTGCGCGGCTTCCACGGCAAGTTACCCGCGGGTTAACGTTGGTTCATGCCGATTGAGTCGCCCCGCGACGCCGTCATCGTCGCCACCGCCCGGTCCCCCATCGGCCGGGCGTTCAAGGGTTCCCTGCGCGAGGTCCGTCCGGACGACCTCGCCGCCACCATCGTCCAGGCCGCGCTCGACAAGGTCCCGGCGCTCGATCCGACCACCATCGACGACCTCTACCTCGGGTGCGGACTGCCCGGCGGCGAGCAGGGCTTCAACATGGCCCGGGTGGTCGCCACGCTGTTGGGCCTGGACGGGCTGCCCGGCGCCACGCTGACCCGCTACTGCGCGTCCTCGTTGCAGACCACCCGGATGGCGATGCACGCGATCCGGGCCGGTGAGGGCGACGTGTTCGTCTCCGCCGGCGTGGAGATGGTCTCCCGGTACGCCCGGGGCAACTCGGACACCCTGCCGGCGGAGGCGCAGGCGCTCGTCGGCGGCGGCTGGGAGAACCCGCGCTTCGCCGAGGCGCATGCGCGGTCGAAGGCCCGCGCCCAGGGCGGCGCCGAGGTGTGGACCGACCCGCGGGAGGCCGGCGCGCTGCCGGACATCTACCTCGCCATGGGGCAGACGGCGGAGAACCTGGCCCAGGTGTACGACGTCACCCGCGAGGACATGGACGCGTTCGGCGTCCGCAGCCAGAACCTGGCCGAGAAGGCGATCGCGGACGGCTTCTGGGCCCGCGAGATCACGCCGGTCACCACGCCGGACGGCACCGTGGTCGGCGCCGACGACGGCCCCCGTCCCGGGGTGACCCTGGAGGCGGTGTCCGGTCTCAAGCCGGTGTTCCGTCCGGACGGCCGGATCACCGCCGGCAACTGCTGCCCGCTGAACGACGGCGCGGCCGCCGTGGTGATCATGAGCGCCGAGCGGGCGGCCGAGCTGGGGCTCACCCCGCTGGCCCGGATCGTCTCCACAGGCGTCACCGCGCTCTCCCCGGAGATCATGGGCCTCGGCCCGGTCGAGGCGTCGAGGCAGGCGCTGAAGCGGGCCGGCATGACCGTCGACGACGTCGACCTGGTGGAGATCAACGAGGCGTTCGCCGCCCAGGTGATCCCGTCGTACCGGCAGCTCGGCATCCCGGAGGAGAAGCTGAACGTGGCGGGCGGCGCGATCGCGGTCGGCCACCCGTTCGGCATGACCGGCGCCCGGATCACCGGCACGCTGCTCAACGCGCTGGAGTGGCACGACAAGACCATCGGTCTGGAGACCATGTGCGTCGGCGGCGGCCAGGGCATGGCCATGGTGCTCGAACGCCTGAGCTGAGGCCGGTTCACCACGGCCCGCGCCGGGTACCGGAACCCGTATGGCGACCGTCGTGGAACGCGAGCGCAAGTTCTCCGGCGACGACGGGTTCCGGCTGCCCGATCTGACCGGTTGCGGTGGCGTCGTGACGGTGTCCGACGCCACCGCCGCCGATCTGGACGCCGTCTACTGGGACACCGACGACCTGCGCCTGCTGCGCAGCGGGCACGCGCTGCGGCGGCGTACCGGCGGGCACGACGCGGGCTGGCACCTGAAGGTGGGCGCGGTCGGCGGCGCCCGGGTCGAGCACCAGTTCCCGGCCGGGTCGGCCGACGCCGGTCCGCCGCCCGAGCTGGCCGCGTTGATCCGCGGCGCGTCCCGGGGCCGGCCGGTGACGCCCGCCGCCCGGATCGTCAACCACCGCCGGGAGCGGCGGCTGCTGGACGCGGACGGCCGGGTGCTGGCCGAGGTGGCGGAGGACGACGTCCGCTCCGAGGACCTGGTCGACGGCGCCACCCGGACCTGGCACGAGGTCGAGGTCGAGCTGGTCGACGGCGACGAGGAACTGCTCGACGCGGTGGCCGCCCGGCTGGCCGCCGCCGGCGCCCGCGAGGTGCCGGTCAGCAAGTCCCACCGCGCGGTCGCCGCGCGCCTGGCCGGCTTCGACGACCGCCCGCCCGCCGGCCCGGCCGGGCCCGTCGTCGGGTACGCGCGGGAGCAGCGGGACGCGATCGTCGGCAACCACGCGGCGGCGTACCAGGGGGATGAGGACGCGGTCCACGACATGCGCGTCGCGTCCCGCCGGCTGCGGGCCACCCTGCGCACGTTCCGCGGCCTGTGGGACCGGCGTGAGGGCGAGGCGGTCCGCGCCGAGCTGCGGTGGCTCGGCGGCGAGCTGGGCCGGGTGCGCGACACCCAGGTGATGGCCGCCCGGCTCGACACGGCGGTGCATGACCTGCCGGACGAGCTGGTCCTCGGCCCGGTCGCCGCGCGGCTCGGCGAGCGGTTCGCCGCCGACCTGGCCGAGGCGACCGCCGCGCTGCGGGCGGCCCTGGACGACGATCGCTACCCCGACCTGCTGACCCGCCTGGACCGGCTGCTCGACGGCCCGGCCCGTGAGGTCGACCGCCGCTGGGTGGACCGCCGGATCCGGCGGGCGGTGCGCCGGGCCGACGCCCGGCTGGACGAGGCGCTCGCCGTCGACGGGCCGGCCGGCGACGTCGCGTTGCACGAGGCGCGCAAGAAGTACAAGGCCGCCCGCTACGCGGTCGAGGTCCGGAAGGCCACCGCGGGCCGGCCGGCCGCCCGGCTGGTGAAGCGGTTCAAGGCGTTGCAGGACCTGCTCGGCACGCACCAGGACTCGGTGGTGACCCGGGAGGTGCTGCGCCGCCACGCGCTGCGGGCGTACGCCGAGGGCGAGAACACGTTCACCTATGGCCTGTTGCACGCCCGCCAGGCCGAGGCGGCCGGGCACGACCGGCCGGCGGTGCTGCGGGCCCGGGACCGGACCCGGCGACGCACGGTCCGCCGCTGGCTGGACCGCTGACCCCCTAGAGGGCGGCGCGGGTGCGACTCACCGCGTCGACGGCTCCGGCCAGCACCGGCGCCGGCGGCGCGGTCAGGGCCAGGTCGGCGGCGACCACCCGGAGCTGGTCGGGCAGGGCCAGGTCGCTGGGCAGCCGGGGCACCTCCCGACGGGGCTCACCGGCCGCGTCGGCGGCCAGGTTGGCGAGCTCCTGGACGAGCTTGTGCACCAGGTCCGCCCGGGACACGTTGCCGCCCTCGGCCGGCGCCGACCAGCGCGGCTGCTGCCAGTGCCCCACCTGTCGGACCAGCAGGGTCACCGCCCGGTCCAGCTCCGCTGCGCTCATCACCGCCGAGTCTAGGGGGAGAACGGCGACGCCCGCCGCCGCGGCAGCGGCAGGCGGGCGTCGCGGGACGGGCGGGACGGTCAGTCGTCGCCCTGGAAGTAGCTGAGCAGCCGCAGGATCTCGATGTAGAGCCAGACCAGGCCGACCACGATGCCGAACGCGGCGGTCCAGGAGTAGCGCTGCGGGAGGCCCATCCGGACCCCCTCCTCGATGTCGGCGAAGTTGAGCACGAAGCTCAGCGACGCCACCACGATGCAGACCAGGCTGAAACCGATCGCGAGCGGGCTGCCGTCACGCAGGTGCGTGTTCACGCCGAACAGCGACAGCACCAGATTGACAAGCATCACACCGAACAGGCCGGCGATGACGGCCACCATGATCCGGGCGAACTTCGGGGTGGCCCGGATGATCCGCGCCTTGTAGATCATCGCCATCAGGAAGAAGACGCCGAAGCTGGCCGCCACCGCCTGGAGCACGATGCCGTCGTAGAGCGTGTCGAACGCCTTGCTGACCATGCCGACGAAGACGCCCTCGACGATCGAGTACGTCACCACGAGCGCCGGGTTGGCCATCCGGGAGAACGAGATGATCAGGCCGAGCACCAGGCCGACCACCGCGGCGCCGATCCACGCGACACCGACCAGGGCGTCCGGCACGAGCACCCAGGCCGCGGCGGCCGAGGCACCGAGGATGGCGAGCATGAGGACCGTCTTGACGACCACGTCGTCGATGGTCATCGGGGTCACCGCGGGCGGCGCCACCGGCTGGCCGTAGCCACCCGGGTAGGGCTGCTGCGGCGGGTACTGCTGGGGGTATCCGGGCTGACCGTACGGCCCGGGCTGGGCGTACCCGGCCGCCCGCTCACGCTCGGCCGCCTGGCCGAGCCGGGCGAGCACCGGGTTCGAGGTCTTCACTTCTCAGGCCTCCCTCAGAGGTCGATCGCACGTAGACGTGCGGCTTCCAGGGTAGACGGGACCGCGACCGGGCGCGTCGCGCCAAGCTGTGGGAAAGCTGAGAGTTGGTCGGTGCCCGGGGCGGGGGTCGAACCCGCACGCCTTGCGGCAGCCGCTTTTAAGGCGGCCGTGTCTGCCGTTCCACCACCCGGGCGGGTGACACCGGCGCGTCGACACGCGCGGGTGCAGATCTCACCGTAGCGGCTGCGCCGCGCCTCGGCGTACCCCGGCGGGTGCGGCCGATAGGGTCGGGCCGTGACCAGCGCCGCCCGCGCGGCCCCCGGGCCCGAGCGTGACCAGGAGGTTCGTCCCGCGCCGGCGGTCGCCACCGGGCGCGCGGCCCGGCTGCGGGCCGCCGCCCGCCGCCACCGCGCCGACCTGCTTGTCGGACTGCTGTTCGTGGCGTTCGCCGGCTGGCTCACCCACGGCATGTGGCCGGCGCCGGACACCCGGATGCTCGCCCTCAACCCCGCCGACCAGACCCTCTACGAGTGGTTCCTGGCGCTCGACGCGCGCGCCCTGCACGGCGAGATCAGCCTGGTCACCGACCGGCTCAACGCGCCCGACGGGGTCAACCTGATGGCCAACACCTCGGTCCTCGCGCTCGGTGTGCCGCTCGCCCCGGTCACGTGGGCGTTCGGCGCCCCGGTCACCTTCGCGCTGCTGGTCGCCGGCAACCTGGCCGGCACCGCGGTCGCCTGGTACCTGCTGTTCGCCCGGACACTGTGCGCCCACCGGCTCGCCGCCGGGCTCGGCGCGGCACTCTGCGGCTTCGGGCCGGGCATGGTCTCGCAGAGCAACGGTCACCTGCACATGACCGCGCAGTGGCTGGTCCCGGCGCTGGTCTGGCTGGTGGTGCGGCTGCTGCGCGCCGCCGACCCGGACGGCCGACCGGACGGCCCGGACCGCCCCCGGATGGCCTCCTCGACGGTCGCGCTGGCGCTCACCGTCAGCGTCGGCGTCTTCGTCGGCGAGGAGGTGCTCTTCCTCACCGCGCTCACCCTGGCCGTGATGGCCGTCGCGTACGCGCTGGCCGACCGGGACCTGGCCCGCCGGGCGCTGCCCGGTTTCGCCGGTGGGCTGCTCTGCGCCGCCGGGCTGGCGCTGCTGGTGCTGGCGTACCCGCTCTGGGTGCAGTTCGCCGGCCCGCAGGGCGTCTCCGACGGGATGTTCCCGGCGGCCTACTTCTCCGCCGACCTGGCCGGCTGGACCCGGCTCTCCGCGCTGACGGTGCTCGGCCGCCCCGACGCGGTCCGGCTGACCACCGGTCCGGCCGAGTTCACCACGTTCCTCGGCTGGCCGCTGCTGCTGGTGGCGGCCGGCTGCGCGCTCTGGTCGGGGCGCCGGCCGCTGGTGCTCGCCGCCGTGACCGGCGCGCTGGTCATGGCCGCGCTCGCGCTCGGCCCGGAGGTCGTGGCCGGCGGGGAACGCACCGGCGTGCCCGGCCCGTACGCGCTGCTGGGCGGCCTGCCGGTGGTGGACGGCGCGCTGCCGACCCGCTTCGCCCTGGCGGTGCTGCCGCTCGTCGGCACGGTGCTCACGCTCGCCGTGCACCAGGCGCTGCACGAGCCGGGCCCGGCCCGTCGACTGGTGCCGGTCGCGGTCGGCGCGGCGCTGCTCAGCGTCTTCCCCACGCCGCTGCCCACCGTCGACCGGCCGCCGCTGCCCGAGTTCGTCACCGGCGGCCACTGGCGGCAGTGCGTACGCCCCGGCGGGGTGCTGGTGCCGGTGCCCACGGCCACCCCGCAGCAGCCCGGACCGATGCGCTGGGCCACCGCCGCCGGGGTCGAGTTCGGCATGCCGGAGGGCTTCTTCATCGGCCCGTACGGGCGCGACGGCTCGGCCACCATGGGCACCTGGCAGCGTCCCACCTCGGCCCTGCTCGCCGACGTGGCCGGGCGGGGTGTGGCGCCCGCGGTCGGCGACCGGCAGCGCCGCCAGGCCGTCCGGGACGTCGACGCCTGGGGCGCGTCCTGCGTGGCGCTGACCGACGACGCCCCGCACGCGCCGGCGCTGCGGCAGACCCTGGAGGCGCTCTTCGGTCCGGGCACCCGGATCGCCGACGCGTGGACCTGGCGCGTCTGACCCCGGACACGGCGAAGGGGCCCCTCCCGTGCGGGAAGGGCCCCTTCGCGACGACTCAGACGCGCGCCGCGCCGACCGGCGGGGCGGACGCCTCGGAGAACTCCTCACGCGGGTCGTGCAACTGGCCCAGGGCGACCACCTCGCGCTTGAGGAAGAACGCCAGCGACCAGTCGACCACCACCCGGACCTTGCGGTTGAACGAGGGGATCCGCGACATGTGGTACGTCCGGTGCATGAACCACGCCGGCCAGCCGGTCATCTTCACGCCGTAGACCTGTGCCACGCCCTTGTGCAGGCCGAGGCTGGCCACGCTGCCGGCGTGCTTGTGCTTGTAGTCGACCGGCTCGCGCCCGCGGACCACGTTGGCGATGTTGTCGGCCATCCGGGCCGCCTGCCGCACCGCGTGCTGGGCGCTCGGCGAGCAGAAGTTGCCCGGCTCCTTGGTCAGGTCCGGCACGGCAGCGCAGTCGCCGGCGCTCCAGGCGCCCTCGATCACCCGGTCGCCGTCCACGACCTGCAGCGTGGGCCGGCAGGTCACCCGACGCCGCTCGTCGCGCGGGAAGTCGGTCGCGTCGAGCATCGGCGACGGCTTCACGCCGGCGGTCCAGACGATGGTGTCCGAGGGGAAGCTGTCGCCGTCGGAGAGCTTGACCACCCCGTCGACGCAGGACTCCAGGCGGGTGTCCAGCCGGATGTCCATGTTCCGCTTCATCAGCTGCTGCACCGTGTAGGCGCCCATGTCCCGGTCGACCTCGGGCAGCACCCGCTGCGTCGCCTCGACGAGCACCCAGCGCATCTCCTCCGGCTTCAGCTCGGGGTAGTAGCGCAGCGCGTCGCGGGCCATGTCCTCCATCTCGGCGAGCGCCTCGATGCCGGCGTAACCACCGCCGACGAAGGTGAACGTCAGCGCGCGGCGGCGGACCTCCGGGTCGGTCGTGGCGGCCGCCACGTCGAGCCGGTCCAGCACGTGGTTGCGCAGGAAGATGGCCTCACCGATGGTCTTGAACCCGATGCCGTTCTCGTGCAGGCCGGGGATCGGCAGGGTGCGGGACACCGAGCCGGGGGCGACCACCACGTGGTCGTACGGGATCTCCCGGGCCGGGCCGCTGATCGGCTGCACCACGGCGGTCTTCCGCTCGTGGTCGATCCGGGTGACCGTGCCGGCCACCACCGTGCACTTGCGCAACTCCCGCCGCAGCGGCACCACAGCGTGCCGCGGGGAGATGTTGCCGGCCGCGGCCTCCGGGAGGAACGGCTGGTACGTCATGTGCGGCTGCGGGTCGACGACGACCACCTCGGCCTCACGGGAGCTCAGCTTCTTGGACAGGCGCAGAGCGGCGTACAGGCCAACGTGCCCGGCACCCACGACAAGGATCCGCTTCGGATTCACGTCATCCATCTTTCCCCGGGCGGCTCCGGTAATACCGCGCGAGACCCCCTTCTGTGACGGAGCACAACCGGTGTGACCTGCGCAACGCCTCAGCGCGTCCCGTCATCTGCGACGCAGGAGCCACCCCAGCAGCGCGCTCAGGCCCACCGCGACCAGCAGCCCGGCCACGGTCGCCGCCTGCGAGGCGCCGACGTCGCCGACCCCGCCGAGCCAGGCCAGCACGACGCCCAGCACGGCGCTGGCCAGCACCACCCCGCCGGCCCGCGCGAGCCAGCGCAGCACCAGGTCCGGGTCGATCAGCCCGTCGTAGGGCAGCAGCGCGGCCAGCGCGCAGAGCGTGTGCCCCAGGTAGAGCAGCGTCGCCACGGCGAGCAGCCGCCACAGCGCGGGCGGCCGGTCGTAGCCGAGCGTGGCCAGCAGCCAACCGCCGACCGTCACCAGCGCGGCGAAGGTCGGCCAGAGCCGGCGCGGCCCGACCGCCGGCAGCACCGCGGCCACCGCCAGGGCCAGCAGCGACCGCGGGGCGAGCATCTGCACCGGGTACGCGAGCAGGAAGCCGGCCAGCACGACCAGGAAGATGCCGCCGCGCACCAGCAGCGGCAGCGCGCTGACCCGCGCCACCCGGTAGCGCACCCCACGGACCCGCTCGACCATCGCATTCATCGGGGCCGCCTTCCGTTCGCGACTGCGGGACTCCGCTGCGCTGCGTTCCTCGCGCTCACCGGGGCCGCCTTCCGTTCGCGACTGCAGGACTCCGCTGCGCTGCGTTCCTCGCGCTCACCGCATGCCCACCCTCGGTGCGGTCGCCAGCCGCGACACGTCCCGCAGCACCTCGTCCAGGCTGCCCGCGCCGGCCCAGCGCACCACCGGCACCCCGTGCTCCCGGAGCTGGCCGATCATCGTGTCCCGGTCCAGCCGCCACAGCCGGTACGCCACCTCGGCCCAGCCCTGGTCCTTCGGCACCGGCAGCTCGGCCGGCAGCGTGTCCACCGCGACCACGAACCGGCCGCCCCGGGCCAGCCGGGCCAGCATCTGCGCCGACCGCTCGTCGAGCAGCGGGGTGAGCACCACCACGAGCGCGTCCGAGGACAGCACCTGCGGACCGAACACCTGGTCGTACGGCTCGTGCGGGGAGGAGTCGGCGTGCACGTCCAGCAGCCACTCCAGCACCGTGACGTACTGCCGGCGACCGGTGGCCGGGCGCAGCCGGCGGGCCGACGGGCCGTACTCCAGCAGCGCCACCCGGTCGCCCCGGTGCAGGTAGTGCTCGGCGATCGCGGCGGCGGCCCGGACCGTGGTGTCGAGCACCGACGCCGGCCCGCGTACGCCGCCGGAGCGGCCCGCCTCGGCCAGCACGTCCAGCAGCACCACCACCTCGGCGTCCCGGTCGGACAGGGTCGCCGCGACGTGCAGTTGACGGGCCCGCAACGACACCCGCCAGTCGATGCGGCGCAGCCGGTCCCCGGGCGCGAAGACGCGTACCCCGGCCAGCTCGCCGCCCTCCCCCGGCCGCCGCGACCGGTGGCCGCCGACCAGCCCGGCGGCCCGGGGCATCGCCTCGACCGCGTCGAACGGCTCGGTGCGCGGATAGACCCGGGCCCGGATCGAGTCGGTGATCACGGCCCGGGACATCAGCAGCCCGTCGGCGGCGGCGACCCGGACGCCGGCCGGGCCGAACGGGTGCCGGCCCCAGCGCAACGCGGTGCCGGTCAGCTCCAGGTCGACGGCGCTGCCCCGGGGCACCGACGTGACGAACGGCCGGTCCGCGCCGCCGGACCGGCTCACGTCCAGCCCGGCGCCGCCGAAGCCGACCTGCTCCACCCGCAGCCAGTGCGACATCCGGGTCCGCACCACCGCCACGTCGTAGCCGATCAGGTCCGGGTTGGCGACCGCCACCGTGGCGGCCATCGGCGAGCCCTCGACCAGGTGGGTGTCGGCGACGCTCAACTCCAGCTCGGGCTGGGCGGCCGGGCGACGGCGCAGCGCGTACGCGGTGCCCAGCGCGAACGGCGTGGCCAGCACCACCAGGTCGATCCGGCCGAGCAGCACGGCCGCGACGATCAGCACGCCGGTGAGCAGCACGGCCCGGCCGAGCGCCCAGGTGGGCGCCCAGCCGCCCGCCGGCTCGGCCCGCGCGTCCATCAGCGTCCGGCGGCGTAGCTGGGCAGCGCGCCGCTGGCCGGCGCGGGCGTCGACTCGAGCACCTCGCCGACCACGAACGACGGGTCCACCCGGCGCAGCCACATCTCCGGCCGCAGCGTGACCCGGTGCGCCAGGGCGGGCGCCGCCACCGCCTTCACGTCCTCCGGCACCACGTAGTCCCGGTTGGCGAGCACCGCCCGCACCCGGGACAGCAGCAGCAGCGCCAGCGAACCGCGCGGTGACGCGCCGACCAGCACGGACGGGTGCTCCCGGGTGGCCGCGGTGAGCGCCACGATGTAGCGGCCGATCGAGTCCTCGACGACCACGTCCTCCAGCGCGGCCTGCATGGCGCGCACCGTGCCGGCGTCCACCACCGGCTTGATCTCGGCCTCCTCCCGGCGACGGGCGATCCGCCGGCGCAGCACCTCCCACTCCTCGTCGTGGTCGGGGTAGCCGAAGGAGACGCGCAGCAGGAACCGGTCGAGCTGCGCCTCGGGCAGCGGGTAGGTGCCCTCGTACTCGATCGGGTTGGCGGTGGCCAGCACGTGGAACGGCTCGTCCAGCCGGTAGGTCACACCCTCCACCGAGACCTGCTTCTCCTGCATCGCCTCCAGCAGCGCCGACTGGGTCTTCGGCGGCGTCCGGTTGATCTCGTCGGCGAGCAGCAGGTTGGTGAAGAGCGGGCCGGCGCGGAAGGAGAAGTCGCCGCTGCTCTGGTCGTAGAGGAAGGAGCCGGTGACGTCGGCGGGCAGCAGGTCCGGGGTGAACTGGAGCCGGCGGAAGTCCAGCCCGAGCGCCTGCGCGAAGCAGCGCGCGGTGAGCGTCTTGCCCAGACCGGGCAGGTCCTCCAGCAGCACGTGACCGCCGGCGAGGATGCCGGCCAGCACCAGCTCCAACGCCTCGCGCTTGCCGACCACGACGGTGCCGACCGCGTCCAGGACGGCCCGGGCGAGCCGGCCCACCTCGGCGGGGGGCATGCTCCGGTCCACGTCGTTCATCAGAGTTTCTCCAGTTCGGCGACGATCGCCGCGAGGTCGCGCGGCGACGGGGGACGGCGGGCGGGAGTGCCGAGGAACGTCCACAGCGGCTCGCCCAGCAGGGCGCGGGCGCGCGCCGGGTCGGACTCGCGGGTCACGCCGTGCCGCTGGCGCAGCCGCTCGTCGGCCAGCTCACCCAGGCGGGGCAGCACCCGCTCGGTGAACCGCTCCCGACTGTTGGCGCACCAGTCCAGCGGCCGTTCCCAGCCGTTGATGGCGGTCCGCAGCGCGTCCCGGGCGGACCAGTTCCAGGTGCCGGGTTCCTCCCCGGCGGGGACCCGGGCGCCGGCGCGGGGCGGCGGCGGAGGCGACAGCGCGGTGGTGACCCGGCGTACGGCGAGCACGGCGAGCACGCCCGCCACGATGATCCAGATCGGCACCCGCAGGCCGACGGCGCGCAGGACGACCAGGATCACCGCCACGACGGCGGCGGTGACAAGCACGGTCCGCAGCACCCCGCGCGCCCGGCCGCCGGACGGCCGTTCGGCCCGGCCGGTGGGCTCCTCGCCGGAGCCGAGCAGGTCGTCGATGCTGGTGCTCACGCCGGGCCGACCTCCCCCGCCGCCACGCTTGTCAGCTCGCCGCGCAGCCGGCGCAGCGCCGCCCGGGCCTGGTCGCGGGTGCGCTCGTCGACGTCCCGGGTGGCGTAGCGGGCCTCCCGGTAGACGTGCGCGAACCCGTCCAGCACGTCGGCGCTGGCGATCGCCGGGATGCCCGCCTCCGGGTCGCCGCGCAGCAGCCGGCTGACCAGGTCGGTGGGGGTGTCACCGGTCTGCCGGGGCACCCCGGCGTCCTCGGCGGCCTCCTCCAGCCGCACCCAGCAGGCGATCACCGCGGTCCGCGGGTCGGTGGCGCGGTCGTCCAACTCCTCCAGCCCGGCGTCCAGCGCGGCCACCACCTCACGGGCGGTGCCTTCGGCGCTGCGCCGGGTGCGCCGGACCGGCACCGCGCGGGTGGTCCGGCGCAGCGCGCCGCGCAGCACGGTGTAGAGCACGTAGCCGACGGCGGCCAGCACGATCGTGAACAGCAGCGCCACCGCGGCGGTGCCCAGCCAGTCGGGCACCCCGCCCTGGGAGGGCACCCCCGCCTCCCGTGGTTCGACCGGGATCGAGGGCGGCGCCTCGGACGGATATTCCGGCACGTACGGGACGTTGTCCACGGGCGGGATCCGGCTGGCGCCGATGGCGGAGTGGCCGGCGGCGAGCGCGGCGACCGCGAGCAGCGCCGTCACCGCGACGATCGGCCACCACCTGCGCAGTACGCCGAAATCCATCCCACCGCCTCAGGTGTTCCTCAGTCCACCCCGGACAGGTGCTTCGCCCGGGTGAACACGTCGTCCAGCATCGAGGGCGTGAGCCGACCGGTGAACGTGTTCTGCTGGCTGACGTGATAGCAGCCGAGCACCGCCGGCGCGGACTCGCCGGACCAGTGTGCCCCATGACCGAACACGGGTCGCGGTGTGGGCGGGCGCTGTCCGTACACGTGCCGGAGCACCGGCCACCACGCGGCCCAGGCGAACGCGCCCAGCGCGACCACGACGCGCAGGGTGGGGCGGACCAGGTCGACCTCGCGGTGCAGCCACGGCGCGCAGGTGTCCCGCTCGGCCGGGGTGGGTTTGTTGTCCGGCGGCGCGCAGCGCACGGCGGCGAAGATCCGGGTGTCCCGCAGCGTCAGGCCGTCGTCGGCGGCCACGCTCGTCGGCTGGTTGGCCAGCCCGGCCCGGTGCAGCGCGGCGAAGAGGACGTCACCGGAGCGGTCCCCGGTGAAGATCCGGCCGGTGCGGTTGCCGCCGTGCGCGGCGGGCGCCAGGCCGAGGATCGCGATCCGGGCGTCCGCCGGGCCGAGGCCGGGCACCGGCCGCCCCCAGTAGTGCTGGTCGCGGAACGCGGCCCGCTTGACCCGGGCCACCTCCTCCCGCCACGCCACCAGGCGCGGGCAGGCGAAGCAGTCGACGACCGCGCCGTCGAGGTCGGCCAGGTCGGTCGCCCGCGCCGCGCGGGCGACCACCTCCGCGGGGGTACGCGTCTCAGCCAAGCTTGGCCCGGAAGAGTTCCAGGGTGCGGGCCCACGCGGTGGCGGCGGCGCGCTGGTCGAAGTGTTCCGGCCGGTCCTCGTTGAAGAACGCGTGCGCGGTGCCCGGGTAGTCGAACGTCTGGCAGGTGCCGCCGGCGGCCTCGATGGACCGGCTGACGCTCTGCACGCCGTCGGCGGCGGAGAGGCCGTCCGCCTCGGAGCAGTGGACGAGCGACGCCTTCCCGGCGTAGCCGGGCCAGTCGGTGGGCATGCCGTCCCAGGGCAGGCGCGGATAGAAGCCGGCGGTGGCGACGATCCGCTCGGAGGACGTGCCGGACCAGAGGGCCAGGCTGGCGCCCGCGCAGAACCCGGCGCAGCCCACCTTGCCGGCCACCTCGGGCCGGTTCGCCAGGTATTCGGCGGCGGCCGCGATGTCGCTGGCCGCCTCGTCCATCTGGGTGCTGTTCAGCATCTGCCGGGGCTCGGTCGGCTTCACGGCCGGGCCGCCGTGCCGGAAGTCGGGTGCGAGGGCGACGAAGCCGGCGTCGGCGAAGCGGTCGACCACGGCCCGGA
This sequence comes from Micromonospora sp. NPDC051300, assembly GCF_044455315.1. Classification (NCBI taxonomy): domain Bacteria; kingdom Bacillati; phylum Actinomycetota; class Actinomycetes; order Micromonosporales; family Micromonosporaceae; genus Micromonospora; species Micromonospora sp. NPDC051300. The sequence continues at coordinate 18,440 of NZ_JBITEP010000006.1, forward strand.
CGTGGGGCACCAGTCCCCACCAGTCCTGGATGACGATGACCGCCGGGCTGGCCACACCGCCGGAGGGTATCGCGAGATACCCCTCGCTCGTCCCCCCGTTGCCGGTGAAGCTCACCATCTCGCCCATGGGCCCGTCCTCCTAGCGGTCAGTCATCGTTGGCTGGTCGCACAGTTGGGTGTTACGTGCCGGTAGCGTGCCATGCCGTCACCGGCCCGGGGAAGACGGAAGAACAGTGGCATTCACCTCCTGTACACACCGTCGGGGCCACACTCCGGTATAGCGATTGCTAAACTCGCCTCATGGTGGCTGGCGAGTGGGACATCTACCTCGTCGACGAGGTGCGGCAGTGGCTCGACACTCCGGCCAGGCACCGTACGTATCCTCTTTGCGTTCGACCCATGGCGTTCGAGCGTCCTCCTGGTAGCCGGCGACAAGTCCGGCCGCTGGAAGACGTGGTACCAGGAAGCCATACCGGTCGCCGAGCACCGCTACGAGCTCTACCTCAAAGATCGAGCACGAGAGGAGGGGGGAAAGGCATGAGCGAATACTCGCGGTGGCAGGACATTCGCGCCGGCCAGGTCGCCCGAGCCGGCGGTGAGGAAGCGGTGGAGGCGGGCAAACAGCAGCTTCTCGCCGAAGTCATCGGCCACCGGCTCGCCGACGTGCGTCGCGCCCGAGGGCTGACCCAGCAACAGGTGGCCGACCGCATGGGCGTCACGAAGGGGCGTGTGTCCCAGATCGAGCAAGGGAAGATCTCCGGCCAGGAGGTCGTGGCCCGCTTCGCCGCGGCGCTGGGGGGCCGGCTCCATCAGGCGATCTACTTCGACGACGGCGACATCGCCGCCATCGCGTGACGCGAGATGCCGCCCACCCCGCGGCACGAGCGGGGGTGGGCGGCCAGGACGGTCAGTTGGTCGGTGTCGGGGTCGGCGCCCCGGGCTCGGCGCTGCCCCTGGGAGCGGGCTCGGCCGGCAGACCTGTCGCGGTCGGCCCTGGCGTGACACTCGCGGTCGGGGCGGAAGTGCCGCTCGTCGCGGGCGCGGGCGGGGCTGCCGGGGCGCCGAACGGGGCGCGCATGGCGCAGTACGGGTAGGCGTTGCGCGGCGCGGGAACGTTGCCGGACGAGTCCACGCAGTTCGGCCAGCCGAGCCGGATCGGCACGCCGTTCTGGTCGAAGAGCTGGGCGTCGCGGATCAACCGCCCCTGCTGGTCGTAGACGAAGACGTCCTCGATCCGGTCGATCCGCCGGTCCACCGAGGTCTGCTGGTAGCCGGCGTACATGTCTTCGCGGGCGTTCCGGTGGACGTCGGCGAGCACCGCGAAGGAGAAGACCACCAGCACCGCCGTGCCCAGCAGGTACAGCCGTCGCGGCCAGCCGGTGAAGCCGTCGGAGTGGCGGCCGAGCCACAGCGACGCGACGACGGCGGCAGCCAGCAGCGCCAGCCCTCCCAGCGCGCTGCCCTCCAGGCGGGGCAGCAGGCCGGCCCGACCGCTGTCGGTCATCTCGCCGATGAGCAGCGCGGCCAGCCAACCGCGCAGCAGCCACCAGGCCGGGCGCAGCGAACGCACGAAGTCGGCCACCCGGGCCTGCCCTACGAGCGGGCCGAGCTGGCGGTCGAGCAGGCGCACCTGAGTGGCGGCCCGAGCGCGGGCGGCGGCCAGGCGGCCCGGACGACCCGGTCGCCGTCCCGACTCCGCGCCGGCCGCGGCCCGCAGCTCCGCCGCGTACGCCTCCGGCGGGCCGAGCCGGTCGACGAGCGCGCCGTCGCCCTCGGCGGCCACCTCGGCGAGGTGCTCCGGAAGGTCCTCGGTCAACTCGTCCCGCAGCGCCGGCGGGAGGTCGCCGAGCGCGGCGCGCACCCGGTCGACGTAGTCCGTGATCTCCTGCCCCGTGACGGTCATGCCGCCATCCCCCGATCGTCGAGCAGTGCGTCCATGGTGGTGGCGAACGAGCGCCAGGTCTTGCCGGAGCGGGTGAGCTGGTCCCGCCCGCTGGCGTTGAGCGCGTAGTACTTGCGGTGCGGCCCGGACTCGCTGGGCACCACGTAGGTGGTGAGCAGGCCGGCCGCGAAGAGCCGGCGCAGCGTGCCGTAGACCGAGGCGTCGCCGACCTCGGTCAGGCCGGCCTCGCGCAGCCGCCGCAGGATGTCGTAGCCGTATCCGTCCTCGTGCCTGAGCACGGCGAGGACCGCCAGGTCGAGCACGCCCTTGAGGAGCTGCGTGGTATCCACGCTTCGCACACTACTGCGCAATCCGCACTACCGTCAACGACACCACACCCCACCCGAGGACGGAACCGGGTGGTGGCAGTGGCTAGGCGAGGCTCCAGGCGATGCCGTCGAGGATGTCGTGCTCGGAGGCGACCACCGACGGCATCCCGGCCCGCTCCATGATCACTCGCAGCACCAGCGCGCCCGCGCCGATCACGTCGGCCCGCCCCGGGTGCATCACCGGATACGCCAGCCGCTGCTCACTGCTCTTGCCGAGCAGGTCGGCGGTCACCTCGGCCACCTGCTCGTAGGAGACCCGGGCGTGGTGGATGCGGCTCGGGTCGTACTCCCGGAGCCCTTCGGCCAGGGCGACCACCGTGGTGACCGAACCGGCGAGCCCGACCAGCGTGGCGGCCTCGCGGCCGGGCACGGCGGCGAGCGCGCGGTCGACGGCGGCGGCGATGTCGGCCTCCGCGGCGGCGGCCTGCGCCGGGGTCGGCGGGTCGCCGTGCAGGTGACGTTCGGTCATCCGGACGCAGCCGATGTCCACCGAGATCGCGCCGCGCACCCCGTCGGCGCGGGTGCCGACGACGAACTCGGTCGAGCCGCCGCCGATGTCGACCACCAGGTACGGCGGCTCGGCGTCGGCGGGCAGGCCGCGCACCGCGCCGGTGAACGACAACCGCGCCTCCTCGTCGCCGGTCACCACCTCGGGCGGTACGCCGAGGGTCCGCTCCACCATCGCGCGGAAGTCGGCGGCGTTTGACGCGTCACGCGAGGCCGAGGTGGCGCACATCCGCACCCGCTCCACGCCGGCCTTCTCGATCTCCGCCGCATAGTCGGCGAGCGCCACCCGGGTGCGCTCGATCGCCTCGGGCGCGAGCATGCCGGTCCGGTCGACGCCCTGCCCCAGCCGCACGATCTCCATCCGCCGGCTGACGTCCACCAGCGGCGCCGACGCGGCGGACGGATCCGGCAGATCGGCGATCAGCAGTCGGATCGAGTTGGTCCCGCAGTCGATGGCGGCCACACGCGCACTCACAGCGCCCACCCTACGGCCCGACCGGCTCACAGGCGCAGCAGCATCCGGGTGTTGCCGAGCGTGTTGGGCTTCACCCGCTCCAGGTCGAGGAACTCGGCGACACCCTCGTCGTAGGAGCGCAGGAGCTGCTCGTAGACCGGCTGCGGCACCGGGGCGCCGTCGATCTCGCGGAACCCGAACCCGCCGAAGAAGCCTGTCTCGAACGTGAGCACGAAGATCCGGGCGACGCCCAGCTCGCGCGCGGCGTCGATCAGCTCGCCGACGATCCGGTGCCCGAGCCGCCGCCCCCGACAGGACGGATCGACCGCCACGGTCCGGATCTCGGCGAGGTCCTCCCACATGACGTGCAGCGCGCCGCAGCCGACCACCGTGCCGTCCGGCGTCGCCGCGACCCGGAACTCCTGCACGTCCTCGTAGAGCGTCACGGTCGCCTTGCTGAGCAGCCGCCGGTCGTCGGTGTAGGTGTCCACCAGCCGGCGGATGCCGCGCACGTCGGCGGTGCGGGCACGGCGGACCACGATCTCGTCGGCCGCGTTCATCTCACTCCGCCCCGGGCACGTCCACGCAGGGGCCGGCGGCCCACCACTTCTCCACAAGCGCCAGCGTCTCGTCTCCGAACGGGTTCACCCCCGGGCCGGCGGCCAACGCGTGACCGAGGTGCACGTGCAGGCACTTCACCCGGCCGGGCATCCCGCCGGCCGAGACGCCGGCGATCTCCGGCACCTCGCCGATCGCGTCCCGGCGACCGAGGTAGTCGGAGTGCGCGGCCCGGTAGCGGGCGGCCAGCTCCGGGTCCTCGGCGAGCCGGTCGGCCATCTCCTTCATCAGCCCGGCCGACTCCAGCCGGCTGCACGCCGCGGTGGCCCGCGGGCAGGTCAGGTAGAACAGCGTCGGGAAGGGCGTGCCGTCGGCCAGCCGGGGCGTCGTCTCCACCACGTCGGGCAGGCCGCACGGGCACCGGTGGGCCACCGCCCGGGTGCCGCGCGGGGTGCGTCCGAGCTGGGCGGCCACCGCGGCCAGGTCGGCCTCGGTGGCCGGCTGGCGCTCCGGCGGGGGTACGGAGTCCGCCGCCGGATCCCGCGGTGGTACGACGCTCACGGAAGTGCCTCTCGTGTGGTGCTCACTTGTCGGGGCGCTCGGCGTTGGCCGCCTGCACGCTCGACCACAGGGTGTCGTACCAGGGGTCGGGCGGCTTCGGCGGCCCCGGTTTCGCGCCCTTGCCGGCGTCCTTGGCGGCGCCGTCCGGGTCGGAGAGCACGACCAGCAGGGTCTCGCCGGGCTTGCCCATGAAGAACCGCTCCCGGGCCTGCGTCTTGACGTACTCCGGGTCCTTCCACTTGGCCGCCTCGGCGGTCAACCTGTCGATCTCCGCCCGCTGCGCCGCCTGGGACGCCTCCATCCGCTCGATGTCGGCCTGCTGGTCCAGGTAGACCCGCACCGGATAGGTGTACGCCAGGGCGAGCGCGATCAGCACCGCGAACAGCACTGTGGCACGCCCGGTGAAGCGCCGGGGTTGGGGTGCGGTGAGCCGCTTGACCGGGCCGCCGGCCGCGCTGCGCCGGGGCGAGCCCGGCCGGTTCGCGGCGCGTACGCCCTCGGTGGCGCGGGACGCGCCGGGTGACCGCCCGGCGGCGCGCGCCTCCGCGCGGACGCCGTCGCGTGCCGTGGACCGGACCCGGGCACCGCCCGCCCGGCCGGCCTGACCCGGCCGACGGGCGGGCCGCTGGCCACCCGGTGTGCGGCGCTGCTGCATCGTCACACCCCTCCCCCGGAGCGCTGACCTCAGGCCGAACGGTAACGCGGGAACGCGCCTGCGCCGGCGTACCGCGCCGCGTCGGCCAGCTCCTCCTCGATCCGCAGGAGCTGGTTGTACTTGGCGACCCGGTCCGAGCGGGCCGGGGCGCCGGTCTTGATCTGACCGCAGCCGGTGGCGACCGCCAGGTCGGCGATGGTGGTGTCCTCGGTCTCGCCGGACCGGTGGCTCATCATGCACTTGAAGCCGGCCCGGTGGGCCAGGTCCACGGCGTCGAGCGTCTCGGTGAGCGAGCCGATCTGGTTGACCTTGACCAGCACCGCGTTGGCGGCCCGCTCGGTGATGCCCCGGGCGATGCGCTGCGGGTTGGTCACGAACAGGTCGTCGCCGACGATCTGGATCCGGTCGCCCAGCGCGGCGGTCAGCGTGGCCCAGCCGCTCCAGTCGTCCTCGGCCAGCGGGTCCTCGATGGAGACGATCGGGTAGTCGCCGGCGAGCTTGGTGTAGTAGTTGCTCATCTCCTCGGCGCTCTTAGCGCTGCCCTCGAACGTGTAGGTGCCGTTGTCGAAGAACTCGGTGGCGGCCACGTCGAGCGCGAAGACGATGTCGGTGCCGAGCCGGTAGCCGGCCTTCTCCACCGCCTCGGCGATCAGGTCCAGCGCGGCGGCGTTGGTGGGCAGGTTGGGGGCGAAGCCACCCTCGTCGCCCAGGCCGGTCGACAGGTCCTTCTTCTTCAGCACCGACTTCAGCGCGTGGTAGACCTCGGCGCCGGAGCGGACCGCGTCCCGGAACGTCGGCGCGCCGATCGGCGCGATCATGAACTCCTGGATGTCGACGTTCGAGTCGGCGTGCGCGCCGCCGTTGAGGATGTTCATCATCGGCACCGGGAGCAGGTGCGCGTTGGGGCCGCCCAGGTAGCGGAAGAGGCTCAGCTCGGCGCTGCCGGCGGCGGCCTTCGCCACGGCCAGCGAGACGCCGAGGATGGCGTTCGCGCCCAGCTCGCCCTTGTTGTCGGAGCCGTCGATGTCGATCATCTTCTGGTCGATCAGCCGCTGCTCGCTGGCCTCGTAGCCGATGAGCTGGTCGACGATCCGGTCCTCGATGTTGGCGACGGCCTTCTCGACACCCTTGCCCAGGTAGCGGTCCTTGTCGCCGTCGCGCAGCTCGACCGCCTCGAACGCGCCGGTGGAGGCGCCGGACGGCACCGCGGCGCGGGCGATCGTGCCGTCGTCGAGCCCGACCTCGACCTCGACCGTCGGGTTGCCCCGCGAGTCCAGGATCTCCCGGGCGACAATTCCCTCGATGGTTGCCACTGAGTCGCTCCTCGTTTGTGTGTTCCGGTCCGGTTCGGGCCGCGACGGTGCGGCTGAGGCAGGTGTTGAACGCAGCGTATCGGTCCCCGCCCGCCCGCATGCCGGTCGGGGCGGACCCCACGGCGGCGAATGAGACGGACATTCCCGCTTTACCGGTCGTCAACCGGCAACGGGTTTGCGAGAGGTTGCGTCGATCGACAAGGCTGGGCATCATGCCTGCCGCCTCGACGACTCTCCGCGTGCTCGCCGCCTCGGTCATCGCGTCGCTCTCGGTCACCGGTTGCCAGACCCTGGACGACGCGGGCGTCGCGCTCGGGCGGGCCGACCTGGTCAACGACCTGGCCGCGCGGATGGACCGGGCGCTGGAGCAGACCTGGGCCGCCGACTACCAGCTCGCCGGCGGCCAGACCGCCTCGATCGCGCAGACCGCCGACCCGCTCCGCTCCACCTACACCTGGCCCGGCGGCCGGATCACCGTCACCCAGGAGGCGGTGACCAGGTGCACCGGCGCCTCCGCCCGCACCTCCTGCACGGTGTCGCCCCCGGTGCTCACCGCCGGCAAGCCGTCGGTGATCGTCTACGACGAGGCCCGCAAGCTGGGCCTGGTCACCCCGCCGGCGGTGATCCGGCTGCTCACCGAGGCGGCGCTGGAGCCCGACGCGGTCATCAAGCAGAGCGACACCACACTCGCCGGGCACCACGCCACCTGCGTGGACGTCACCAACGCCGGGGAACGCTTCGCCACCTGCGTGACGACCGAGGGGGTGCTGGGCAGCTTCACCGGCACGCTCGACGACAAGGCCGCCGAGGTCACGCTGAGCCGCTACACCGAGACGGTCGAGGCCACCACGTTCGACCTGCCGGCCGGCGCCGCCGTGGTGGACCGGCGCACGAAGACGTCCTGACGCCTCACCCGTCCAGCCCGAGCAGGGTGCGCAGGTGGCGCGGCGGCGGGCAGTCGTGCGACAGCATCGCGTCGTGCCAGTCGCGCACCGGCACGCCGTCCGGCCGGGCGCCGGCGATCCCGGCCATCTCGCTGTAGCCGACGAAGTAGGTGGAGAGCTGCGTCGAGGTGAGCAGCGCGCGCCGCCACTTGCCGGCCGCCTCGCCCTCCTCCTGGAAGCCCCGCCCGGTCATCAGCGCCATCGCGTCGGCCTCGGGCAGGTCGTCGCAGTGCACGAGCTGGTCGAGCAGCGCGTTGATGGTCATCCTGAGCTGCATCTTGAGCTGCTGCAACCGCACCGGCAGCCCGCCGAAGCCCAGCCCGGCCATCAGCTCCTCGGTGTAGACCGCCCACCCCTCGATGAACACGCCGGACTCGGTGAGCGCACGCACCCGGGTCGGGCCGGCGTAGCGGCGCGCGTGGGCGAGCTGGAGGAAGTGACCCGGCATCGCCTCGTGCACGGTCAGGTTGCGGATCATGTGGTCGTTGTATTCCCGGTAGAACGACTCCACCCGCCGCGCCGGCCAGTCCGCCGGCGTGGGCGCGATGCAGTAGAACGTCGGCACGTCCGCCGTCTCCAACGGACCCGGCGAGTCGCAGTAGGCCACCGCCACGCCCCGGGCGAACTCCGGCATCTCCTGGATCACGCACGGATCCGCGACCAGGCTCACCAGGTCGTGGTGGCGGACGAAGTCGGTTGCCTCGTCGAGCGTGACCGAGGCCAGGTCCACGATGGTGGCGTCGTCCGGGTGCTCCGCGGCGAGCAGGTCCAGCGCGCGGCGTACCGTCTCGTCGTCGGCCGGACCACCGACCAGCTCGACCGCCGCCGCCCGGATCTCCTCGGTGACCCGGTCGAGGTTGGCCCACGCTCGGCGCTGCGCCTCGGCCGCGCCCAGCTCGGTGTCGAGCGTGTGCCAGAGCCGCGCCTCCCAGCGCCGCCGACCCAGCCGCGGGTCGCGCCCCGGGCCGGCGTCCGCCGCCAACCCGGCCCGCAGCCACGCCACGAACTCGTCCAGCGCGGCGATGGCGGCGGCAGCCGCCGGCCCCACCCGGTCCCGCAGCGCCGGCGCCTGCGCCAGCAGCGCCGGCACCTCGTCGCGGACCAGCGCCGCCGCCCCGGCGAACTGCCCCACCGCCGTCTCGGCGTGGACCCGCGGCATGTCCCGCAGCGTCGCGCGCGCGGTCGCCAACGCGTCCGGTACGGCGTCGAGGCGCCCGGCGAGGTGGGTCAGCCGCTCGTCGACCGGGGCGTAGGGGCGGGCCAGCAGCGCGTGCAGCAGCGGACCCGGGTTGTGCCGCAGCGGGTCCCACTCGTGACTGCGGATCTCGGTGGCCTCGAACAGCCCCCGGTCGACCAGGCTGCTGAGCAGCGCGTGGTCGACGCCCTCGTCGACGTCGAGCACGTCCGGGTCGATCTCGGTGAGGGCGTCGGCGGCGTCCTTCAGCATCGCCTGGTCGGCGGCGAGGGCGTCGGCGGAGAGGTCGGGCAGGCGGTCGTCGTAGCGGTGGTCCCCGGCGGCGGTGGCCAACCCGGGCCGGCTCTCCAGCAACGCCTCCACGATCCGCTCCGCGAGCGGCACGAACGCTTCCATCCCCGAACCCTACCGACCCGCCCCGCCCTCCCCCCGCCCCCACGCACACCCCACCCCACCCCGCCCCGGACCCGCGATCTTGCAGTTATGGCCCCCCGAACGTCCCGTTCAGGCCTGTTTGTCGGGGCAGGAAGTGCAAGATCGACAACAACGAGATGGGCCCGCCCCACGCGGGGACGCCGTGACGGTGCTGCCGGGGCGGCGAGTGGGTCAGGTTGGTGGGGCGGGGGTGGCGCGTTCGGCGGCGCGGACCGCCTCGGCGTAGGCCAGAGTGGCGCGGCGGAGCGCCGCCTCCGGGTCGATGCCGGCCTGCCGGGCCGCCGCGACGGTGGCCAGCAGGCTCGCGCCGAGCCGCGCCTCCGGGTCCACCTGCGACTCGGCGAGCGGCGGCGGCACGGCCAGCCCCACCCGGCCGGCGCGGTCCAGGATCTTCGCGGCCAGGGCGAGCGCGGGCTGGCTCAACGCGATGCCGTCGAGCACCGACTCACGGGTCTTCTCGGCCCGCTTGATCCGCTCCCAGTTGGCCTCGATCTCCTCGATCGTGCCGGCCTGCTCACCGGCGAACACGTGCGGGTTGCGCCGGACCATCTTGTCGACCAGGCCGCCGGCCACGTCGTCGACGGTCCAGCTCTTCCCCTCCGGCAGGTCCTCGGCCAGCCGGGCGTGCAGCAGCACCTGGAGCAGCACGTCGCCCAACTCCTCGCGGAGCGCGTCGGTGTCGTCGGCGCCTATCGCGTCGTACGCCTCGTAGCACTCCTCGAGCAGGAACGCGGCCAGGCTGCGGTGGGTCTGCGCCCGCTTCCACGGGTCGCCGCCCGGTGAGGCCAGCCGGTCCATCACCTCGACCGCGTCAAGCAGCCGGGCGCCCGGCGGGTCCCACGAGCCGTACATCAGCTCCAGCTCGGCCAGGCCCGGCTGGCGGGCCAGCCGCAACCCCAGCTCACGGGCCAGCGCCTCGTCTCCGGCCGGTCCGGCCAGCCAGACCGCGCCGCCGTGCGTGGCGGCGGCGTCCAGCAACGCCTGCGTCGCGCCCTCGGTCACCACGCGCACCTCGGCGCCGGCCGTCCGGACCGCCCGGGTCAGCTCACCGTCGACGCCGCTGAGGACCGGCGCGGAGCGTACGGCGTCCCAGGCGGCCGAGGTCAGCAGGCCGGCCGGCAGCCGGGGCGAGGTGACGAGCAGGACGATGCGCGCGGTCATGCGCCGGGCGCCGCCGACGGGTCGACCACGGGCGCCGAGTCACCGGTCTCCGGCTCCGGGGTGGAGATGTCGGTGACCGACGAGCCCGGCTCGCCGAGCGGCACGGAGACCGCCGGCACGTCACCCTTGAAGGTGAGCACCGGGAAGGCCAGCGGCCGGTAGCGCGGGTTGACCGAGACGTCGTAGCCGTCGATGGCGTCGGCGAGCGCCTTGCGGGTGGCCAGCGCGGAGCGGAGCTGGTCGCCGTCGAGCTGACCGGCGGCGTCGGCGTCGGAGACGTCCGGCGGGATGGCGCCGGCGGCCCGGCCGGCGGCGACCACCGCGGCCAAGTCCTCCTTCGAGGGGGCGGTCGACTCACCCACCGGTACGCCGGAGACGCAGGTGTAGAACTCGGCCACCTTCTTCGGGTAGGTCGCGTCGGCCGGCAGCCCGAGCTGCTGGGCCACCTGCTCCGCGGTCACCTGGCCCTTCGGCTGGTAGCCCTTGTCGGCGGACAGCTCCTTGCACACGTCCGACAGCACCAGGGTGGCGACCACCTGGTCGCGGGGCGGCAGCAGCGCGTCGGCCTGGCCGGCGGTGGCCGGCTGGCTGGCCAGGCCGCTACGGGCCTCGTCGAGGATCGAGGTGACCTGGTCCTCGGTGACGCGGTGGTCGCCGATGTAGGCGGCGACCCCCGGCTCGGTGCGGCAACCGGAGAGGGCGACGAGGCCGACCGCCACGCTGGCGACGGCGACAAGACGGCGAGCACGCATGACGGTCACTCTCTCACGCCCCGCGGTCGGCTGTGACGCCGCCCACCTCACCGCGCCCCCGCCGGCTGCACCGCGGCGGCCGGTTCACCCAGCACGTCGGAGAGGAGCTGGGCGCACCACTCCAGCAGCGCCTGGTCGCGCAGCGGCTCGCCGCCGATCCGGCGGGTGCTCGGCCGGGGCACGCTGACCTGGTCGAGCGCCTGCTTGTAGACCGAGTCCGGGTGGTAGCGCTTGAGCCGCATCTGCTTGGAGTCGGGCAGCGGCAGCGGACCGAACCGGATGTGCTTGCCCTGCATCGACACGTCGGTGAGGCCGTAGCGGCGGGCCAGCAGCCGGAACCTCGCCACCGCCACCAGGTTCTGCACCGGCGCGGGCGGCTCGCCGTAGCGGTCGGTCATCTCGGCCACCACCTCGCGCAGCCGCTCGGCGTCCCGGGCCTCGGCGAGCTTGCGGTACATCTCCAGCCGCAGCCGCTCCACCCCGACGTAGTCGTGCGGCAGGTGCGCGTCGATCGGCAGGTCGATCTTGACGTCGGCCTCCTCCTCGGTGCGCTCGCCCTTGAACGCGGAGACCGCCTCGCCGACCATCCGCACGTACAGGTCGAAGCCGACGCCCTCGATGTGGCCGGACTGCTCGCCGCCGAGCAGGTTGCCGGCGCCCCGGATCTCCAGGTCCTTCATCGCCACGTACATGCCGGCGCCCAGCTCGGTGTGCTGGGCGATGGTGGCCAGCCGCTCGTGCGCGTTCTCGGTGAGCGGCTTCTCCGGCGGGTAGAGGAAGTAGGCGTACGCCCGCTCCCGGCCCCGGCCGACCCGGCCGCGGATCTGGTGGAGCTGGGCCAGGCCCAGCAGGTCGGCGCGCTCCACGATCAGCGTGTTGGCGTTCGGGATGTCGATGCCGGACTCGACGATCGTGGTGCAGACCAGGACGTCGAACTCCTTCTCCCAGAAGCCGACCATCACCTTCTCCAGCGCTTCCTCGCCCATCTGGCCGTGCGCCACCGCGACCCGGGCCTCGGGCACCAGCTCCCGGATCCGCCGCGCCGCCTTGTCGATCGACTCGACCCGGTTGTGCAGGTAGAAGACCTGCCCGTCGCGGAGCAGCTCGCGGTGGACGGACGCGGCCACCTGCCGGTCGTCGTACGCCCCGACGAACGTGAGCACCGGGTGCCGCTCCTCCGGCGGGGTGGCGATGGTGGACATCTCGCGGATGCCGGTGATCGCCATCTCCAGCGTCCGGGGGATCGGGGTGGCCGACATGGCGAGCACGTCGACCGAGGCGCGCAGCGTCTTCAGGTGCTCCTTGTGCTCGACGCCGAAGCGCTGCTCCTCGTCGATGATGACCAGCCCGAGCTGCTTGAACCGGGTGGCCGCCTGGAGCAGCCGGTGGGTGCCGATGACGATGTCGACGCTGCCGTCGGCGACCATCTCCAGCGTCCGCTCGCTCTCCTTCGGCGTCTGGAACCGGGAGAGCTGGCGGATGTTCACCGGGAACTGGCTCATCCGCTCGGCGAACGTGTTGTAGTGCTGCTGCACCAGCAGGGTGGTGGGCACCAGCACGGCCACCTGCTTGCCGTCCTGCACCGCCTTGAACGCCGCCCGCACCGCGATCTCGGTCTTGCCGTAGCCGACGTCGCCGCAGATCAGCCGGTCCATCGGGACGGTCTGCTCCATGTCCCGTTTGACCTCCTCGATGGCGGCCATCTGGTCCGGCGTCTCCTGCCAGGGGAACGCGTCCTCCAGCTCCCGCTGCCACGGGGTGTCCGGCCCGAAGTTGTGGCCCTTGGACGCCTTGCGGGCGGCGTAGAGCTGGATGAGCTGCGCGGCGATCTCGCGGACCGCCTTGCGGGCCCGGGCCTTGGACTTCTGCCAGTCCGAGCCGCCCATCTTGTGCAGCGTGGGCTGCTCGCCGCCGACGTAGCGGGAGAGCTGGTCGAGCTGGTCGGTGGGGACGAAGAGCCGGTCGCCGGGCTGGCCGCGCTTGCTCGCCGCGTATTCGATGACCAGGTATTCGCGGCTGGCGCCGTTGACGGTGCGCTGCACCAGCTCGACGTAGCGGCCGATGCCGTGCTGCTCGTGCACCACGAAGTCGCCGGCCTTCAGCTCCAGCGGGTCGATGGTGTTGCGCCGGCGGCTGGGCATCTTGCGCATGTCGCGGGTGGAGGTGCCCCGGCCGCCGGTGACGTCGTTGCCGGTCAGCAGCACGAACTTCGACGCCTCGTCGACGAAGCCGGCGGTCAGGCAGCCGCAGGAGACGAGCAGCTCGCCGGGGGCGGGCGCGGCGGGCACCTCCTCGGTGAGCCGGGCGCCGAGGCCCGCGTCGCGCAGCACCTCGACGGCCCGCTGGGCGGGGCCGTGCCCCTCGAAGACCAGCGCGATCGACCAGCCCTCGCCGGCCCAGCGCTTCAGGTCGTCGACCACCCGTGCGGTCTCGCCGTGGTAGAGCGGAGCGGGCTGGGCGGCCAGGCTCACCGCGATGGCGTCGTCGGGCGTGACGTCGACCTCGGCCGGCGCGTCCTCCCAGGGTTGGCGGGCCGGCGCGGCGTCGGCCTCCACCAGGCCGAACGGCGCGAGCGTCCACCAGGGCTGGCGCAGGGCGCGGGCCTGCGCGCGTACCTCGGCCAGGGTCTTGAAGGCGGCGGCGCCGAGGTCGACCGGGGCCTGGCCGCCGACGGCGGCCGCGGCCCAGCTCGCCTGGAGGAACTCCTCCGAGGTACGGACCAGGTCGTGCGCCCGGGTGCGGATGCGCTCCGGGTCGCAGAGCAGCACGTGGGTGCCGGCCGGCATGCAGTCGACGAGCAGTTCCAGCGCGTCGTCGCCGATCAGCGCCGGCGCGAGCGACTCCATCCCCTCGACCGGGATGCCCTCGGCCAGCTTGTCGAGGATCTCGGCCAGCTCGGGGTGCTCGGCGGCGAGCGCGGCGGCCCGCTGCCGCACCGACGGGGTGAGCAGCAGCTCGCGGCAGGGCGGCGCCCAGAGCTGCGGCACGCCCTCGATGGTGCGCTGGTCGGCGACGGCGAAGGTGCGGATCTCCTCCACCTCGTCGCCCCAGAACTCGACCCGGGACGGGTGCTCGTCGGTGGGCGGGAAGACGTCCAGGATGCCGCCGCGCACGGCGAACTCGCCGCGCTTGGTGACCAGGTCGACCCGGGCGTACGCCATGTCGGTGAGCCGGCGGGCGACCTCTTCCAGGTCGGCCTCCTCGCCGGCGGCGAGCTGCACCGGCTCCAGGTCGCCGAGGCCCCTGAGCTGCGGCTGGAGCAGCGACCGGACGGGCGCCACGACCACCCGCAGCGGGCCGGTGCGCCCGTGCGCGTCGGCCGAGTCGGGGTGGGCCAGCCGGCGCAGCACGGCCAGGCGCCGGCCGACCGTGTCGGAGCGCGGCGACAGCCGCTCGTGCGGCAGCGTCTCCCAGGACGGGAAGACCGCGACCTGCTCCGGCGGCAGCAGGCTGCCCAGCGCGGAGACCAGGTCGTCGGCCTCGCGGGTGGTGGCGGTGACCGCGAGCACCGAGCGCCCCGCGCCACCGGCCGGTTCGTCGGCGGCGACGGCGGCCACGGCGAACGGGCGCAGCGCGGCGGGGGCGGTGAGGTCGAGGCCGTCGACCTGCGCGGCACCGGAGCGCGCCAGGTCACGCGCCCGGGCCAGCCCGGGGTCGGCCAGGGCGGCGGCGAAGAGTCCGGTGAGCATCAGTGATCACTTCCAGCGGGTCGACGCATGACGACGACCCCGCGTCCAGCCGGACGGGGGGTGCACCCGTCGAGCCTATCCCGCTCCCCCGACCATCCGGGCGTCGCCGCGTATCGATCTTGACGACCCGGGCCGGGCGTGGTGCGCTGGACCGATGGTCGAGTATCGGGCGGTCTTCGACGCCGAGGTGGTCTTCGCCAACGGTGGGGGCCTGCGCACCGACGGTTTCCGGCTGGACGTCCCCGGCCCCGAGGTCACCGACGACGAGCTGGCCGCGCTGCTCGTGCGGCACCTCGGGCTGCTCATGGTCGGCGAGGTGCGGATCACCGACCGCACCGTGGTCGAGGAGCCGCACAAGGGCGGGCGCGGCGTGGCGACCACGCCGACCGGCGGCGGGCGGCGGCTGGTCGAGCTGAGCCACGTGGTCACCGACGGGATGGTCACGCTCCCCGGCTGGCCGGGCCCGACGATCACCGACTGGCTGACCCGGGAGACCTCCCGGGAGCGGTACGCGCCGGGCGTCGAGTTCCACGTCGCCCGCATCGACATGATCGCCAACACCGGCACGTACGTCGACACGCCGTCGCACCGCTTCGCCGACGCCCCCGACCTGACCGGGATCCCGCTGGACCGGCTGGCCGACCTGCCCGCCCTGGTGGTCCGCGTGCCCGCCGGCACCCGGGCGGTGGACCGCCTGCTGCTCGCCCCCTACGAGGTGGCCGGGCGGGCGGTGCTGCTGCACACCGGTTGGGACGCGCACTTCGGCACCGACGCCTACGCCGCCCCGGAAGCGCCCTACCTGACCGGCGACGGCGCCTCCTGGCTGGTCGAGGCCGGCGCGGCGCTGGTCGGCATCGACTCGATCAACATCGACGACATGACAGCGGCGGCGGCCGGCAAGCGCCCGGCGCACACCGCGTTGCTGGCCGCCGGCATCCCGATCGTGGAGCACCTGACCGGCCTGGACGCGCTGCCACCCACCGGCTTCCGATTCACCGCCGCCCCGCCGAGGGTGTCCGGCATGGGCACCTTCCCGGTCCGCGCCTTCGCCACCGTCGACGCCTGACCCACAAGATCCACACCACTTCCCCGAGCTGGTGGGGTCACCGCACCCGCGATGCCACCACCTCGCCGAAGTGGAAAACCCCACCCTCCGAGTGGAACGCCATGGGTGTCAAACGGGAGCCGAGACACCCATGGCGTTCCACCGACGGCATCCAGACGCAGCGGGTGGAACGCCATGGGTGTCAAAACCGTCTCGTGACAGCCATCGCGTTCCACCGAGCCGCGTGGTGCGTGGAGAGGCGGTCAGGCGGCGTGGACGGCCAGCGGGATCAGGCGGCGGAGCAGGCGCTGGGACGCGCGGACCAGCGCCTGGGACTGGGGCAGGTCGAGCGGCCACCGCTCGACGTCCGCGCCTGCGGAGAACTCCAGCAGCAAGCCGGACGGTGAGGTCGGGCCGACGTCCATCCGCCACAGGCCGACGCCGGCCTGGATCACCTCGTCACCCCGCACCGCCGTGCCGGCGAGGCGGGACAGGTGCAGGCCGTTGCCGCCGGCGCAGTCCGGGCCGCGCAGGCACCAGGGCGGGTGGGCGATGTTCGATAGGTTGCTCATGGGCCGGGCGTCCTCCCGGTCAAGGCCCGGGGAGCGGAGTGCCAACTCCACCCCGGGCCGCCTCATCTGGTCGCGGGTGCCTGCCACGGTCACCCGAAGACAACCTATGACTACCTGTCATGCCAGGTCAATACCTGCAACTACCTTTGATTGACGCTTCGCCGATTCTCGTGATCACATGGGCGTTACCTGCCACGGAGCCGACCCATGCCTGCGTACACGAAGAAGCAACGCCTCATCGACACGTTGACCGAGCGCATCGAATCGGGCGAGTACCCACCCGGCGCGAAGCTGCCCTCCGGCACCGAACTCTGCGCCGAGTTCGACGTCTCTCGCCAGGTGGTGCGCTCCGCAGTCGACTGGCTCAAGGCCCGGGGACTCGTCGAGGGCGCGCCCGGCGCCGGGGTGTTCGTGCGCGGTCAGTAGCGCACCGCGATCCGGCGCTCGACCGCGTCGACCCGGATCTCCCCGCCGTACGGGACGATCAACTGGGGATCGGTGTGACCGAGGTCGACGTCGAAGACCACCACCGGGTCGTCGGCATAGGGCCCGATCGCCCGCAGGATCGCCGCCCGCTGCTCCTCCCCCCAGGCCAGCCGCTCCGCGATCGGCAGCCGGCGGTCGAAGTTCCACGCCTTGGGCCGGCCCACCACGATCGCCGGGAAGCCGGCGAGCATCCCACGCTCGCCCAGGTTGCGCAGCATCCGGAAGACCTCCTCGGCCGGCGGCATCTCCTCCGAGGTCTCCACAAGCAGCACCGAGCCGTCCAGCTCGACGGCGGACGGCACCCGGTCGGCGGCGGCCAGCCAGTGCAGGATCTCCAGGTTGCCGCCCCAGGTGCGACCCGTCACCACCCGGGCCGGGCCGTGCCAGCGCCAGCCCTCGCCCGGCAGCATCGGCGGCTCCTCGGCCAGCGTCGCCGGGTCGTGCCAGTCGAGCGTCTCGTCGCCCCACTCGGCGGCCGGGCTGAGGTCGTACCAGCCGGAGGTGAACAGCGCGGCGCGCAGCGAGTCGACGGTCAGCGGGTGCGACTTGCCGGGCCGGCCGAGGTGCACCAGCACCGAGCCGCCGTGGTAGGCCACGATCCCCAGGCGGTGCAGGTGGTTGAGCACGTTGGTGTTGTCGGAGTAGCCGAGGTAGGGCTTCGGGTTCGCCAGGATCACCTCGTCGTCGAGGAACGGGACGACCGTGATCAGGTCGTCCCCGCCGATGGTGGCGAGCACCGCGGTGATCGTGGGGTCGGCGAACGCGGCGGTCAGGTCGCGGGCCCGGTCCCGGGGGTCGGCGCCCATCCGGCGGGTGGTCGGATACTCCACCGGCTCCAGCCCCAGTTCGTCGCGGAGCCGGCGCAGGCCCAGCTCGTACACGTGGGGGAAGAGACCCGGCAGGCCGGCGGAGGGTGAGACGACCGCGACCCGGTCGCCCGGTCGCGGCTTGGCGGGGTAGCGCGGCGGCGTCATGATCCGACGCTATCGGCGGCCACCAGCGATCTCCGCCCGGCGAAACGGCATGAGCCGGGCATATCCCGGCAATAGGCTGGGCGCGTGGACGACGAGCCGGAGCTGCGAACCCGGGACTGGCTGCCCCGCACGGCGGCGCTGGTGCTCGGCACCCTGGCGCTGGCCAGCGCGTTCATCGCCGCCTACGTCGGCGCGCTGCACAAGCCGGAGCCGAAGGACGTGCCGGTCGCCGTGGTCACCAGCGACCAGCAGGCCCAGGCCGTGATGTCGGCCGTTCGGGCCCGCACCGACATGATCAAACCCGTCCGGTACGACAGCCGGGACCGCGCCGACGACGGCCTGAACGACCGATCCGTGTACGCGGTGCTCAGCTCCACCCCCGGCGGGCTCACCCTGGCCACGGCCAGCGCCGGCGCGCCCGCCGCCACCGAACTCGTCACCGACGTGTTCACCCAGGCCGCCCGGCAGGCCGGCGCGCCGCTGGCGGTCACCGACGAGGTGCCGGTCTCCGGCGGCGACCCGCGCGGCCTGGTGCCGTTCTACCTGGCGGTCGGCGTGGTGCTCGGCGGCTACCTGGCCTCCACCGCGCTCGGCATCTCACTCGGCACCAGCCCGCGCGGGCTGCGCCAGGCCGGGCTGCGGACCGCCACGCTCGCGGTGCACTCCGCCCTGCTCGGCCTCATCGGCGCGGTGCTGGTCGGGCCGGTGCTCGACGTGTTCCCGCACGACGTGGGGACCATCGCGGTGGTCGGCGCGCTTGCCGCGTTCGCGGCCGGCATGGTCGCGGCGGCCGTGCAGGCGTGGCTCGGGCTGCTCGGCACCGGCATCGTGATCCTGCTGCTGGTGGTGCTCGGCAACCCCGGCTCCGGGGGCATCTACGCGCCCGAGTTCCTGCCCGCGTTCCTGCGCGGCATGCACCGCTGGAACGTGCCGGGGCTCGCCACCGACCTGCTGAAGTCCGCCATCTACTTCGACTGGCGGGGCGGCGGCTGGGCGCTGACCGGGTTGCTGGTCTGGGTGGTCGTCGGCCTGGTCGGGCTGCTCACCGCGACCCTGTTCCGGGTCCGCCGGCGGGCCGCGCGCACCGCTGCGGGACGGCACGCCACCGCCGGAGGGTGACCGGCCGGCGCGTCCCAGAGTGCAGATCATCACGCCGTACCCCTGCTGCCGTCGGGGCGCACGCGGATACCATCCAGGGGAGTCGGACAGCGCTGTCCTTCGTCCTCGCGTAAGGAGCGCACCCGTGACCGACCAGCACGACCACGACGGCCCCGACGCCGCTCTGCGGGCCGACATCCGCCGCCTCGGCACGCTGCTCGGGCAGACCCTGGCCCGGCAGGAAGGGCGCCCGCTGCTCGACCTGGTCGAGGAGATCCGCGCCCAGGTCCGCTCCGACGCGCCGGCCGCCGCCCAGCGCCTCGCCGGGCTCGACGTCACCACCGGCACGAAGCTGGCCCGCGCCTTCTCCACCTACTTCCACCTGGCCAACATCACCGAGCAGGTGCACCGCGCCCGCGACCTGCGCCGCCGCCGCGCCACCCACGGCGGCTGGCTGGACCAGGCGGCCAAGATGATCGCCGAGCGCGGCGTGCCGGCCGAGGAGATCGCCGCCGCGGCCCGGCGGCTCGCCGTCCGCCCGGTGTTCACCGCCCACCCCACCGAGGCGGCCCGCCGGTCCATCCTGTCCAAGCTGCGCGCGGTCGCCGACGAGCTGGACGCCGAGACCGCCAACGCGATCCTCTACGGGGCCAGCGACGAGGGCCCGGCCAACCGCCGCCTCGCCGAACTGCTCGACCTGATGTGGCAGACCGACGAGCTGCGGCTCGACCGGCCGGACCCGACGGACGAGGCCCGCAACGCCATCTACTACCTGCGCGACCTGCACGCCGAGGCCGCCCCGCAGGTCCTCGACGACCTCGCCGACACGCTGCGCACGCTCGGCGTGGAGACGTCGCCGACGGCCCGCCCGCTGACGTTCGGCACCTGGATCGGCGGCGACCGCGACGGCAACCCGTTCGTCACCCCGACGGTCACCCGCGAGGTGCTGCGGATCCAGCACGAGCACGGCATCGAGGCCACCGAGCGGGCGATGGACGAGCTGATCAGCGAGGTGAGCGTCTCCCGTCGGCTGCGCGCCGTCTCGCTCGACCTCTCCGCCAGCCTGGCCAAGGACCTGGACGCGCTGCCCGAGGTGGCGCCCCGGTTCCGCCGGGTCAACGCCGAGGAGCCCTACCGGCTCAAGGCCCGCTGCGTGAAGGCGAAGCTGGCCAACACCCGGGAGCGGCTGCGCGCCGGCACCGGCCACGTGCCGGGCCGCGACTACCAGGGCGCGACCGAGCTGATCGCCGACCTGGAACTGCTGCGGGCCTCGCTGGCCCGCAACTCCGGGCAGCTCACCGCCGTCGGGCGGCTGGCCTCCACCATCCGTACGCTCTCCGCGTTCGGGCTGCACCTGGCCACCATGGACATCCGGGAGCACGCCGAGAAGCACCACGAGGTGCTGGCACAGCTCTACGAGGCGGTCGGCGAGGTCGCCGACTACCCGTCGCTGAGCCGGCTGGAGCGCACCAAGCTGCTCGCCGACGAGCTGGCCGGCCGCCGGCCGCTCTCCACCCAGGACAGCCCGCTCACCGAGTCGGCCCGCAAGACGTTCGACGTGTTCGGCGCGATCCGCGAGGCGCAGGACCGGTTCGGCCCCGAGGTCATCGAGTCCTACATCATCTCCATGACGCTGGGCGTGGACGACGTGCTCGCCGCGGTGGTGCTGGCCCGCGAGGCCGGCCTGGTCGACGTGCAGAGCGGGCGGGCCCGGGTCGGCATCGTGCCGCTGCTGGAGACGCCGGCCGAGCTGAACGCCGGCGGTGAGCTGCTCGACGAGCTGCTGTCGCTGCCGGCCTACCGGGCGCTTGTCGCCGCCCGGGGCGACGTGCAGGAGGTGATGCTCGGCTACTCCGACTCCAACAAGGAGGCGGGCATCACCACCAGCCAGTGGTCCATCCACCGGGCGCAGCGCGCGCTGCGCGACGTGGCCGCCCGGCACGGCGTACACCTGCGGTTGTTCCACGGTCGGGGTGGCACGGTCGGCCGGGGTGGCGGCCCCACCCACGAGGCGATCCTGGCCCAGCCCTACGGCACGCTCGACGGCGCGATCAAGGTGACCGAGCAGGGCGAGGTCATCTCCGACAAGTACACGCTGCCGGCGCTGGCCCGGGAGAACCTGGAGCTGACCGTGGCCGCCGTGCTCCAGGCCACGCTGCTGCACACCGCGCCCCGGCAGCCGGCCGAGATGCTGGAGCGCTGGGACGCGGCGATGGACGTGGTGTCGGAGTCGGCGTTCCGCTCCTACCGGTCCCTGGTCGAGGACCCGGACCTGCCGGCCTACTTCTGGGCGTCCACCCCTACCGAGCTGCTCGGCGCGCTCAACATCGGCTCCCGTCCGGCGAAGCGGCCGAACACCGGCGCCGGCCTGTCCGGCCTGCGGGCCATCCCGTGGGTGTTCGGCTGGACGCAGACCCGGCAGATCGTGCCCGGCTGGTTCGGCGTGGGCTCCGGGCTCGCCGCCGCGCGGGAGGCGGGCCTCGCCGACGTGCTCGCCGAGATGAACCGCAACTGGCACTTCTTCCGCACGTTCCTGTCGAACGTCGAGATGATGCTGACCAAGACCGACCTGAGCATCGCCCGCCGCTACGTGGAGACGCTGGTCCCGAAGAAGCTGCACCCGATCTTCGCGAAGATCGAGGAGGAGTACGAGCTGACCAAGCGCGAGGTGCTGGCGATCTCCGCCTCGCCGGCGCTGCTGGAGAACTCCCCCGTGCTGCAACGCACCCTGGCCGTGCGGGACACCTACCTGGAGCCGCTGCACCACCTCCAGGTGGCGTTGCTGCGGCAGTACCGCGAGTCCGGGGCGGCCGGGCGGGCGGTGGCGACCGCGCCGGGCGGCCGACGCGCCCCGAACGACGGCACCGCGCTGGAGCGGGCGCTGCTGACCACTGTCAACGGCATCGCCGCCGGCATGCGCAACACCGGCTGAGGGGTAAGGAGGGGCCCCCGCTTAACGCATTCTGCATAGGCGGGGGCCCCTTTTAACACCTGCGCGGGGGTTACCAGTCGCCGCCGCCGAAGTCGCCACCACCGAAGTCGCCGCCGAAATCTCCCCCGCCGCCGAAGTCGCCGCCGGTGTAGTCGCCCTGGCCGCCGAAGTCGTTGCCGCCCTGGTCGCCGTAGTCCTGGCCGTCACCGAACCCGTCCTGGAAGCCCTCCTGGTAGCCGGACTCGTAGCCGTAGCCCGGGTCGGCGAACGCGGGCGAGAAGAGCGCGTCCGCGATCAGCATGCCGCCGAGCACCCCGGCGCCCGCGCCCAGCGCGGTCTTCCACCACGGCGTGGAGTACCAGCCGGCCGGCACCGGTCGGCCCTGCATGTGCCCACCGGGGTAGTAGTAGGGCGTCTGGCTCCCCGGCTGCGGCCCGGCCCGGAACGTCTGGCCCTGCACGGCGACCTCACGCTCCTTGGTCAGCATGCCGGCGCCGCGGGCGGCGGCCAGCGGCGGCAGCTCCGGGCCCGGGTCGATGCCCATCGCCGTACGCGCCGCCCGGATGTACGCCAGCCCCTCCAGCGCGGTCTCCCGCGCCAGCGCGAACTGGTGCGTGGTGCGGGCCTGCTCCAGTTGTGAGCCGGCCGCGTTGTAGCGCTCACCGGCGTCGGCCAGCGCCTGCCGGACCGCAGGCTGGTCGCCGTGCAGGTTCATCAACTGGCCGCCGAGCCGCTCGTACCAGCGCTGCGCCTCGGCGCGCGCGTCCGCCAACTCGTCGGCCCGCCGGGACCTGCTTCCCCACCGCCAGAACACCAGCGCACCTCCGAGCATCAGCACCAGGAACAGCCACAGGGCGACTTCCATGACTCGAACGTACCCAGCGAGCGCACGTCGTACCCGTTTGGCAAGCTCTCTGGCATGAGCTTGTCGACGCTGGCCGTGGTGGTGCTCTGCCTGGCCGCGGGCGGCGCGGTCGGCTGGCTGGCGGCCCGCGCCCGCGCGGCGGCCGACGTGGCCCGGCTGGAGGCGACGCTGGCCGCCACCCGCGCGGGCGAGGGGCGGCTGGAGCAGTCCATGCGGGCGCTCAGCTACGAGGCGACCGCGCAGTCGCAGGAGGCCGTGGCGCGCGCGGTGGCGCCGCTGCACGACACGCTCCGCCGCTACGAGCAGCGCGTCGCCGAGCTGGAGCACGACCGGGTCGACGCCTACGCCGAGCTGCGCGAGCAGGTCCGCTCGATGAGCACGGTCTCCGGTGAGCTGCGCACCGAGACCAAGCAGTTGGTGGCCGCGCTGCGGGCGCCGCAGGTGCGCGGCCGGTGGGGCGAGCACCAGCTCCGGCGGATCGTCGAGGCGGCCGGCATGCTGGAGCACTGCGACTTCGACGAGCAGGTCACCGCCGCCACCGACCACCAGGGGGTCCGACCCGACCTGGTGGTGCGGCTGCACGGCGGGCGTTCGGTGGTGGTCGACGCGAAGGCGCCGTTCGACGCCTACCTGACCGCGATGGAGGCGCGCGACGAGCGCGGGCGGGACACCCAGCTCGACGCGCACGCCCGGCACCTGCGGGCGCACGTGGACAGTCTGGCGGCCAAGTCGTACTGGGCCGCGTTCGACCAGACGCCCGACTTCGTGGTGCTGTTCGTGCCGGCCGACCCGTTCCTCGACGTGGCGTTGCAGCGCGACCCGTCGCTGCTGGAGCACGCGTTCTCCCGCAACGTGGTGCTGGCCACGCCGGCCACCCTGGTGGCGCTGCTGCGCACGGTCGCCTACTCGTGGCGGCAGGAGGCGCTGGCGCGCAACGCCGCCACCGTGCACTCGCTGGCCCGCGAGTTGTACGCGCGACTCTCCACCCTGGGCGACCACGTGGGCAAGCTGGGCAACTCGTTGGGCGGGGCGGTGACGGCCTACAACCGGGCGGTCGGCTCGCTGGAGTCGCGGGTGCTGGTCAGCGCCCGCAAGCTGGCCGAGCTGGGCGTCTCCGGCGACGAGCTGGCCGCCCCGGCGCAGGTGGAGCTGGCGCCCCGTCAGCCGCAGGCGCCGGAACTGCTCGGCTCGCCGTCCACATCGGCCGAACGGTCACCGGGTCTCGACGCCTAACACGGCCGACACGTCGACACCGGCCGATCTGTGTCACGGAGCGGTCACAAAGCCTGCTTCGTTAGTGACACATGCCGTCCGAACCCGAAGGATCTGCGTCACACCCGCCCCTGCCCCAGCAAGGGCCCTGTTCTCTGGAGGAAGAGAACGTGAGTCAACCCCGCAGTCGGAGCCGGCGCCCCTCCGCCGTGCTCTTCGCCTCGGCCCTCGCGGCCGGCGCCATGACCGTCGGGGGTGGCGCCGCTACCGCGAGCGCGGCCCCCGCCACCCCCCAGCCCTCGCTGCCGACCGCGGCGAAGGCCCTCGGCGCCCACGACGCCAAGCTGCTCGACGCCGCGGAGGCGAAGCACGCGCCCACCGTCACGATGATCATCGCGGCGAAGAAGGGCTCGGCCAAGAAGGTCGCCGACGGGCTGGCGAGCCTCGGCGCCACCGTGAGCCAGCGGTACTACCAGGTCGGCTACGTGCTGGCCAAGGTGCCGACGTCGAAGGCGCTCAAGGCCGCCACGCTGCCCGGCGTCGCCGCCGTCGACCTCGACGAGACCATCAAGCTCCCCGACCCGGCCCAGGAGGCCGCCCCGAACGGCGCCAAGGCCGCCGAGCAGGGCGAGACGCTGGCCGGCCCCGGCGGGGACACCGGTGCGGTCAACCCGTACATGCCGACCAACGAGACAGGTGCGGAGGCGTTCAAGGCCGCGCACCCGACGTGGGACGGCCGCGGCGTCACCATCGGCATCATGGACTCCGGCGTGGACCTCGACCAGCCGGCGCTGCAGAAGACCACCACCGGCGAGCGCAAGATCGTCGACTGGGTCACCGCGACCGACCCGCTCGAGGACGCCACCTGGCGCGCGATGATCACCGAGGTGAGCGGGCCCACGTTCACCACCGGCACCGGCGCCTCGGCCCTCACCTGGACCGCGCCGGCCGGCACCTACCGGTTCAACACCTTCCGCGAGTCCATCACCGCGGGCAGCGACCCGGCCGGTGACGTCAACCGCGACGGCGACACCACCGACTCCTGGGGCATCCTCTACAACCCGGCCACCGGCGACATCCGGGTGGACGTCAACCAGAACCGCGACTTCACCGACGACGAGGTGATGCGGCCCTACAAGGAGAAGTTCCAGGTCGGCCACTTCGGCACGGACAACCCGGCCACCGCCGTACGCGAGCAGATCCCGTTCGTGGTCGAGTTCCGGCGCAACGTCGACACCACTCCGGTCGGCGGCCCCGGCCTGGTCGACTACGTCAACATCGGCATCATCGAGAGCACCCACGGCACCCACGTCGCCGGCATCACCGCCGCCAACGACATGCTGGGCAACAGCGCCTTCGACGGCGCCGCGCCCGGCGCCAAGCTGGTCTCCGCCCGGGCCTGCTCCTGGGGCGGCGGCTGCACCGCCGCGGCGCTCACCACCGGCATGGTCGACCTGGTGGTCAACCGTCGGGTCGACGTGGTGAACATGTCGATCGGCGGCCTGCCGGCGCTGAACGACGGCTCGAACGCGCGGGCCGTCCTCTACAACGACCTGATCAACACGTACGGTGTGCAGCTCTTCATCTCGGCCGGCAACTCCGGCCCGGGGCTGAACACGGTCGGCGACCCGTCGGTCGCCACCGACGTGGTGAGCGTCGCCGCCAACATCAGCAAGGACACCTGGCTGGCCAACTACGGCTCGGTGGTCCGCAAGGACAACGCGCTGTTCAACTTCTCCTCCCGCGGCCCGCGTGAGGACGGCGGCTTCAAGCCGAACATCTCCGCCCCCGGCTCGGCCATCTCCACCGCGCCGACCTGGCAGCCGGGCAACCCGGTGCCCGAGGCGGGCTACCCGCTGCCCCCGGGCTACCAGATGCTCAACGGCACCTCGATGGCCTCGCCGCAGGCCACCGGCGCCGCGGCGCTGCTGCTGTCGGCCGCGAAGGCGACCAGCACCGGCGTCACCCCGGCCGCGCTGCGTCGGGCCGTCTACACCTCGGCCAAGCCGATCGCGGACGTCCCGACGTACGCGCAGGGCTACGGCATGTTCAACGTGCCCGGCGCGTGGACGCTGCTGGCCGGCGGCGTGCAGACCCGCACGTACACCTCCGAGGCCGCGGTCTGCACGGAGCTGTCGCCGAACCTGACCCGCTACGACCGGGACTCCGGCACCTTCGTGTCGAACCCGAACGTGGGCACCGGCATCTACAACCGCTGCGCCGCCGACCGGGGCGGGCAGAAGGTCAAGGAGAGCCGCACCTACCAGGTCAAGCTGACCCGGACCAGCGGCCCGAACAAGGGCGTCAAGCACCTGGTCGGCCTCCGTGGCAACGACGGCACCTACAGCGCCCCCGGCGAGGTGTGGCTGCCGCTGAACAAGACCGTCACGGTCAACGTGAAGGCCAAGCCGATGACCGTCGGCGCGCACGGCGCGATCATCACCGTCGACGACCCGGCCACCTCGGTGGTCGACTTCGAGGTCTCCGCCGTGGTGGTGGCGTCCAACGTGGTGACCGCTCCGGCGTACTCCTACTCGGCCGAGGGCTCGGTCGACCGGAACAGCTCCACCTCGTACTTCGTGACCGTGCCGCAGGGCGCGGGCGCGCTCCAGGTGAACCTGTCCGGCATCGCCACCGGCTCGCAGACCCGGTTCATCGCCATCAACCCGTACGGCGTCCCGGTCGAGAGCACCGCGAGCACCGCCTGCTACACCAACTTCTCCGACGTCGCCGCCTGCAAGCCGCAGGAGCGGGACTACCAGAACCCGATCCCGGGCGTCTGGGAGATCGAGGTGGAGGCGCGTCGCACGTCGCCGGGGCTGGACAACCCGTTCCAGATCCAGGCGCGGGTGCAGGGCGTGAAGGTCGAGCCGGCCGTGGTCCAGTTGCCGTCGGTGACCGCCGGCACGCCGGCCCCGGTGAGCTGGAGCCTGACCAACACGTTCGGCCCGGTCCGGGTGACCGGCGTCGGCGGGCCGCTGTCCAGCGTCCGCGCCGAGCGGCCGACCATCACCGAGGGCGCCACCCAGGAGTACACGGTGGACATCCCGGCCGGGACGACCTCGTTCTCGGCCCGGATCGGCAACACCTCCGACCTGGGTGCCGACCTGGACCTGTACATCTTCCGCGGCACCACCGAGGTCGGCCGCTCGGCCGACGGTGACTCCGAGGAGGCCGTGACGCTGACCAACCCGGTCGCCGCCACGTACCGGGTGGTCATCGAGGGCTACGCGGTCGCCGCGGGCGGCACGGCGTACGACTACCGGGACTCGTTCGCGTCCCCGGCGCTGGGCTCGCTCTCCGCGCCGGCCACGCCGCTGTTCCTGGCGAACGGCGCCACCGCGACCCTGACCGGTTCGGTGACCGCCCTGAGCACCCCGGCTGCCGGCCGGGAGCTCTTCGGTGACATGGCCGTCACCACCGTCGAGGGCGCGGTCGTCGGCCGCGGCTCGGTGGAGATCAACGCGGTGAACTGAACCGCCCGGCGTCACGACGGAAGCCCGTCTCCCCTCGGGGAGGCGGGCTTCCGCCTGTGGTCAGGCGCGGCGGGCGGACTCCACCACGAACGGGGTGCCCTGCTGGCAGGTGGTCATCAGGCCCGGCTCGGGCCGGCCGGTGACCTCCACCTTGGCGCCGGCCTTGAGCAGGTCGCGCGGGCCGCCGACGAGCAGGTGGTCGTCGAGCAGGAGGCAGTTCGGCTCGACCCCGGCCCGGATGGTGCCGCTGATCGTGGTGGCGCCCACCCCGGGTGGCGTCGAGGCGCCGCCCTTCCACGTCGGGTTCGGCCGGCTGGGGCTCGCGCTGGGCACCGGGTCGGGCTGGCCGGTCGTCGGGACGGCTCCGGTCGGGCCGGGGCCGGCGGGCTCGTCGTCCGGGCCGGCACAGGCGGTCAGCGCGGCGACGGCGAGCAGGGCGACGAGCACCGTCCGAGGAGTCTTCATGCCGGTTGGACGCGCGGGGCGGCTGATCCGTTCCCGGTCAGCCGCGGGCCGCGGCGGCCTTCATGTCGCGCTTGAGTTCCTGCGGCAGCGAGAAGGTCAACCTCTCGTCCGCGGTGGTGATCTCCTCCACGTCGGCGAAGCCCCGCTCGGCCAGGTACGCGAGCACGTCCTGGACCAGGTCGTCCGGCACGCTCGCGCCGGAGGTCAGGCCCACGGTGCGGGCACCGGTGAGCCAGGCGTCGTCGATCTCGTGCGCGAAGTCGACCAGGTGGCCGGCGCGGGCGCCGGCGTCCAGCGCCACCTCGACCAGCCGGACCGAGTTGGAGGAGTTGCGCGAGCCGACGACGATCACCACGTCGCACTCCGGGGCGATCTCCTTGACCACGTGCTGGCGGTTGGAGGTGGCGTAGCAGATGTCGTCGCTGGGCGGCGACTGGAGCAGCGGCAGCCGCTGCTTGAGCCGGGCCACCGTCTCCAGCGTCTCGTCGACCGAGAGCGTGGTCTGGGAGAGCCAGACCACCTTCTCCGGGTCACGCACGGTGACCTGGTCGACGCTGTCCGGGCCGTCGACGAGCTGGATGTGCGCGGGGGCCTCGCCGGCGGTGCCGATGACCTCCTCGTGCCCCTCGTGGCCGATGAGCAGGATGTCGTAGTCCTGCTGGGCGAACCGCCGGGCCTCGTGGTGCACCTTGGTGACCAGCGGGCAGGTGGCGTCGATCGCCTTGAGCGACCGCTCCTTCGCCTGCTCGTAGACCTCCGGGGCGACGCCGTGGGCGGAGAAGATCACGGTGGCGCCCTCCGGCACCTCCTCGTTCTCCTCCACGAAGATCGCGCCCTTGGCCTCCAGCGTCCGCACCACGTGCTTGTTGTGCACGATCTGCTTGCGGACGTAGATCGGCGCGCCGTAGAGCTTCAACGCCTCCTCGACGGTCTGCACCGCCCGGTCCACCCCCGCGCAGTAGCCGCGGGGCTTGGCCAGGAGCACGCGCTTGCCGGTCCGGGGAGTGGTCTCAGCGTCAGTCACCCGACCATGGTACGTGCGCCGGCAGCGCCCTGCCCCGGGCTGTCGGCGGCGGGCCGTAGGGTGGGCGGGGTGAGCGCGGGTGAGGTGGGGCGGAGCAATCCCCAGGAGCGGGGCAGTCCCCAGGAGCGGAGCACCGCCGAGGAGCCGTGGCCGGTCCGGGTGGTCAGCCAGAAGGTCGGGGCGTGGATCGCCCGGCTCGGCTGGGTCTGGGTCGACGGTCAGGTCGCGCAGATCAGCCGCCGCCCCGGCGCCTCCACCGTCTTCCTCACGCTGCGCGACCCGTCGGCCGATCTCAGCCTGACCGTCACCACCAACCGCGACGTGCTCGACTCGGGCGCGCCGGAGCTGCGCGAGGGCGCCCGGGTGGTGCTGCACGCCAAGCCCGAGTTCTACGCCGCGCGGGGCTCGCTCAGCCTGCGCGCCGACGAGATCCGCCAGGTCGGCCTCGGCGAGCTGCTGGCCCGGCTGGAGAAGCTGAAGAAGCTGCTCGCCGCCGAGGGCCTGTTCGACAGGTCCCGCAAGCGGCGGCTCCCGTTCCTGCCCGGCCGGGTGGGCCTGATCACCGGGCGCGCCTCGGCGGCCGAGCGCGACGTGCTGACCAACGCCCGGCGCCGCTGGCCGGCTGTCGACTTCCGCACCATCAAAGTGGCGGTGCAGGGGTCGGCCGCGGTGCCCGACATCGTGGCCGCGCTGAAGGTGCTCGACACCGACCCGGCGGTCGAGGTGATCGTCATCGCCCGGGGCGGTGGTGGCATCGAGGACCTGCTGCCCTTCTCCGACGAGGCGCTGTGCCGGGCGGTCTTCGCCTGCCGCACGCCGGTGGTGAGCGCGATCGGCCACGAGACCGACGCCCCGCTGCTCGACTACGTGGCCGACCTGCGCGCCTCCACCCCCACCGACGCCGCCAAGCGGATCGTGCCCGACCTGGCCGACGAGGTGCGCCTCATCGGCCAGGCCCGGTCCCGGCTGGAGCGGGCCGTACGCCACCTCGTCGACCGGGAGCAGCACCGGATCGACCTGCTCCGGTCCCGCCCGGTGCTGGCGCGCCCGCAGGTGATGGTCGACCAGCGGGCCGTCGAGATCGTCGCGCTGCACGACCGCGCCGGCCGCTGCCTGGAGCACCGGCTGACCGCCGCCACCGACGACCTGCGCCACACCCTGGCCCGGCTGCGCGCCCTCTCCCCCGCGGCCACGCTCGACCGCGGCTACGCCATCGTGCAGCGCGGCGACGGCCACGTGGTCCGCGCGGCGTCCGAGGTGACCAAGGGCGATCCACTGCGGGTGCGCCTCGCCGAGGGCGAGCTGACCGCCACCGTCGACGGCTGAGGAAATGGGACCGATGACTGAAGCGACGAAGAACGAGCAGCTCAGCTACGAGCAGGCGCGCGCCGAGCTGGCGTCGGTGGTGGAGCGCCTGGAGGCGGGCGGCACCTCGCTGGAGGAGTCGCTGGCGCTGTGGGAGCGGGGCGAGCAGTTGGCCGGGGTGTGCCAGCGGTGGCTGGACGGCGCCCGGGCCCGCATCGACGCGGCCCGGCAGCGCGCCGAGGACTGATCCGCCAGGGGTCCGCCGCCCCAGGCCCGTGTGACGCAGGTCCCCGATAAGCGGTATACCTCAGAGGCGTAGAGCTGCCTCTGAGGTATACCGCCGAGAAGTGCGGGGCGCTCCGGACGGACGCGGGGTCAGTTGAACAGGTTGTACAGCTCCGGCGGCGCCTCGACGACCTGGTCGGCCGGGGGCTTCGTCGCCGCGGCGGCGCTCCCGTAGTCGGAGTAGGTGATCTTCACGTCCTGGGCGGCGCTCTGACCGGCGGCCGGGATCTTGAGCACCAGCTCGCTGAGCCGGCCCTGTGGGTCGACCTTGGCGGTGAAC
The DNA here is from genome assembly GCF_044455315.1 of Micromonospora sp. NPDC051300. NCBI lineage: Bacteria > Bacillati > Actinomycetota > Actinomycetes > Micromonosporales > Micromonosporaceae > Micromonospora > Micromonospora sp. NPDC051300. The sequence goes on from NZ_JBITEP010000006.1 coordinate 48,954, forward strand.
GGCACCGACTGGGCCTGCGCCCCGAGCGCGGTGATCACGGCCGGGTCGAGCGAACCGGCCTCGGCGGCCTTCGACACGTCGACGGTGCCCTCGTACGCGCCCTCGCCGGTCTGCCGCACCTCGGTGACACCCTGGGTGAGGATGGCGCTGCCGGCCGGGTCGACCTTCGAGAAGTCGAAGCCCAGCGACCGGTTGCCCTTGATCCGGTTCTGGTCGAGGTGCTGGTACTTGCCGGTGTTGATGTTCTTCACGCCGGGGATCTGCGCCGCGGCGGTGCCGCCCAGCTCCAGCTTGACCCAGCTGTCCGGCTTGGCGTGGATGAGGTCCAGCTTCATCATCAGGTCCGACGACGGGTCGCCGATGGTCATCTTCATCTCGGCGCTCTGGCTGGGCTCGTGCACCTGCCCCTCGGCGGTCGAACCGGCGCCCGTCATGGCGAACCGGAAGTTGCCGTCCCGGATCGCGTTTGTGGAGTCGAGCAGCGCCTGCTTGGCCGCGCTGTTGGACGCCGACGCGCTGGGGGCGACGCTGCCGGAGGCGCTGGGCGTCGCCGAGGCGTCGGAGGTCCCGTTGCCGTTGCAGGCGGCCAGGCCGGGAATGAGCAGCGCCGCGGCGAACGCGGTGGCGCTGAAGCGTCGTATCTTCACGTCAACCTCTCCAGGTGAATCGTCCGGGCTCGTGTCCCTTCTGTTCCCTGAAGCGGCGTTCCGCAATCCCGGTCACCCGACGGCGGGACGTCAGCGCAGCGACGTGGCGAGCTTGCGCAGCTCGCTCTCCCGCGCGTCGCCGACCACGATCACCGTCCGGTTCGGCTCCAGCAGGACCAGCGCCTGCTCGTTGCCGCGGGCGGTGTACCGCTGCCAGCTCAACCCGTCGGGCAGGTCGGCCGGGCCCTGCGGCTGCCCGTCGCTCAGCTCGGCCGGCAACAGCTTCTCCGCCGGGATGTTGCTCTCCAGCAGTTGCGCGCCGCGTCCCTCCGGCGTCACGTACCCGATCCGCAGCGTCGCGCCGTCCGCCGCGGTCTGGAAGCGGGCGTTGACCGTACGCCAGTCGTCGCCCAGCCCGGTCGGCGCGGCGACCGGGAAGGCGTTTGCCGACCGGGCCTGGTCCAGCGCGGGCGCCGGGTCGACGGTGACCGGCGAGTCGCCGCCCAGGAAGCCCCGGTAGAAGGCGATCAGCAGCGCGATCGGCACCAGCAGGATCAGCAGCGACAGCACCATGTCCTTGGGTGACCGCTCGGAGCGGGCCTTCTCCTTGCGGGCCGGCGGGGCCGGGTGGTCACCCGCGTCCGGGGCCGGCTCGACGAGCGCGGGCGGCGCGTCGGGCGGCGTCGGGTCGGCGCCGGGGCGCACCGGCGGCTGACCGTCGGGCGGGGTGGCGTCGGACGGTACGCGGTCGGCAGGCTGTGCGGGTTCCACCCGGCCATTGTCGCAGCCGCACGGGTGAGGTGATCCTGGCCTCCTCCGCCCCGCCGGGGCGGCGAACCTGAGATCGTGTGAGGATCAGCGACAAAACCGGCGGCGGCGACGGCCGCACTCCCGCCGGTCCACCCCGCAACGTCGCGAGGAGGAGGCCGCCATGACAACCACCAGGACGCGGACGCCCCAGGATCTCGACCGCAATCTCGCCCTCGATCTGGTCCGGGTCACCGAGGCCGCGGCCATGGCCGCGGGCCGTTGGGTCGGCCGGGGCGACAAGGAGGGCGGTGACGGCGCCGCTGTCGACGCCATGCGCAAGCTGATCAACTCGATCCCGATGCGCGGGGTCGTGGTGATCGGCGAGGGCGAGAAGGACAACGCCCCGATGCTCTTCAACGGTGAGGAGGTCGGCGACGGCACCGGTCCCGAGGTGGACGTGGCGGTCGACCCGATCGACGGCACCACGCTGATGAGCAAGGGCATGCCGAACGCGCTGGCGGTGCTCGCGGTCGCCGAGCGCGGCGCGATGTTCGACCCGAGCGCGGTCTTCTACATGGAGAAGCTGGCCGTCGGCCCGATGTACGCCGACGTGGTCGACATCGACGCCGGGGTGGTCGAGAACATCCGCCGGATCGCCAAGGTCAAGGGCACCGACACCGCCGACGTGACGGTCTGCGTGCTGGACCGGTCGCGCCACGACGACCTGGTCAAGCAGATCCGGCGCACCGGCGCCGGCATCCGGTTGATCTCCGACGGTGACATCGCCGGCGCCATCGCGGCCGCCCGGGGCGAGTCGGACATCGACGTGCTGATGGGCATCGGCGGCACCCCCGAGGGCATCACCGCGGCCTGCGCGCTGAAGTGCATGGGCGGCGTGATGCAGGCCAAGCTCTGGCCGAAGGACGCCGCCGAGCGGGAGAAGGCGCTCGCCGCCGGGCACGACCTGGACCGGGTGCTGTTCACCGACGACCTCGTCACCGGCGACAACTGCTTCTTCGTCGCCACCGGCGTCACCTCCGGCGACCTGCTGCGGGGCGTGCGTTACCGGGCGGGCGGGGCGTACACCCAGTCGATCGTGATGCGCTCCAAGAGCGGCACGATCCGGGTCATCGACTCCTACCACCGGCTGGAGAAGCTCGCCCTCTACTCGTCCGTCGACTTCGACGGGCGCCCGCTGGCCGAGCAGGAGTGACGACGACCGGGACGGCGACGCCGCCAGTGCTGTCGACCCGGAGGCGGATCGCCGGCGTCGGGCTGGCCACCGCCTCCGGCGTGCTGGTGGCCCTCCAGTCCCGGATCAACGGCGAGTTGGGCGTACGGCTGGCCGACGGCATCGCCGCGGCGGTGGTGTCGTTCGGCCTGGGCCTGCTCATCCTGGTGGTGCTGGTCCCCGCCACCCGAGGTGGCCGGCGGGGACTGACCGCGCTGCGCGGGGCGCTGCGTGCCGGCACGTTGCGCCCGTGGCAGTGCCTGGGCGGGGTGTGCGGCGCGTTCCTGGTGGCGACCCAGGGGCTGACCATCGGCACGCTCGGGGTGGCCGTGTTCACCGTCGCGGTGGTGGCCGGGCAGTCCGGCAGCAGCCTGCTCGTCGACCGGGCCGGCATCGGCCCGACCGGCCGGCAGCCGATCACCCCGAACCGGCTCGTCGGCGCGGTGCTCACCGTGCTGGCCGTCCTGCTGGCGGTGGGCGACCGGCTCGGCGACCCGGGCGCGCTGGCGCTGGCCCTGCTGCCGCTGGCGGCCGGCGTGGGCATCGCCTGGCAGCAGGCGGTGAACGGCCAGGTCCGGGCCGCGTCGGGCAGCGCGATGACCGCCACGCTCGTCAACTTCACCGTCGGCACGGTGGCGCTGCTCGCCACGTTCGCGGTGGAGGTGGCGGTGCGGGGCCGGCCCGCCGGCAGCCTGCCGAGCGAGCCGTGGCTCTATCTGGGCGGTGCGATAGGCATCGTGTTCATCGCGCTGGCCGCCGCGCTGGTCCGGTTCACCGGCGTGCTGCTGCTCGGCCTGGCCACCATCGCCGGGCAGATCGTCGGCGCGGTGCTGCTGGACGTGGTGCTGCCGACCGAGGCCAGCCACCCCGGCGTGAACACGCTGCTCGGTGCCGCGCTCACCCTGGTCGCCGTCCTCGTCGCCGCCCTCCGGAGGTGAGGCGGGGCCCTCGCCTAACGAGCGGTCGGGGCGCGCAGGCCGGTGACGATCTCGTCGACGACCTCGTCCAGCGGTGTGGGGTCGATGCCGAGCGTGGCGGTGGCGGCCCGGGAGTCGAGCACGAACGGCCGGGCGAACTGGTGCGCGGTCTCGCGTAGTTCCCGGGCGAACGGGTTGACCACGCCGGCCGCCCAGAGCAGCGGATAGGGCATCCGGGTCAGCCGGGGCGCGGGCGCGCCGGCCCGGTTCGCCGCCCGCTCGGCCAGTTCCCGCATGGAGACCGCAGGCGCGCTGGGCACGTGCCAGGCCCGCCCCCAGGCCCGCGGGTCGGTGGCGGCGGCGACCAGGGTACGGGCGACGTCCGGGACGTACGTCCAGGTGTGCGGGGCGTCCCAGTCGACCGGGAGGAACACCCGCTGCCCGGCGAGCACCCGGGGCAGCACCATCATGGCCAGCGAGGTGCCGCCGACGCCGACGTAGTCGGAGCCGCGTACCTCGGTGACCCGGGCCCGACCGGCGCGGTGCGCGGCCAGGGCGTCGGACCACATCCGGTTGCGGACCCGGCCCTTGGTGCCGGTGGCGGCGGGCGGGGTGGCCTCGGTCATCGGCGCGTCGACCGGGCCGTAGCCGTAGAGGTTGCCGACGGTGGCGAGCACCGCGCCGCTGCGTTCGGCGGCGGTCAGCAGCGCGGCGGCCAGCGGCGGCCAGTCCGTCGACCAGCGGTGGTAGGGCGGATTGGCGCAGTTGTGCAGCGCGACCGCGCCGTCGGTGAGCGCGGTGAGCCGATCGGCGTCGCCGGCGTCGGCGGCGATCCGCTCGACCGCCGGGTGTTCCGGGCCGGTGCCGCGCCGGGTGACCACCCGCACGCGCTCGCCGCGCTCGACGAGGAGTCGGGCGGTGGCGGTGCCGACGGGTCCGGCGCCGACGATCACGTGCAGGGCCATGGCGGGTCCACCTTCTCTGAAGCAGTAGTCCGAATGGAGAGCACCGCTCTCGCAGAGAAAGCATGGCTCCGCCTGCACGCAAAGTCAAGAGCGGTGCTCTCGCTTTTGATTGCCGCTCTCCGTCGTGGCACAGTGGGGACATGGTCGCTCCCTCGTTCCGCGCCCGGGTCCGCGCCGGCATGATCGACGAGATCAAGGCGGTCGCCCGTCGCCACCTGGCCAGCGACGGCGCGGACCTCTCGCTGCGCGCCGTCGCCCGGGACATGGGCATGGTCTCCTCGGCGATCTACCGCTACTTCCCGAGCCGGGACGACCTGCTCACCGCGCTGATCCTGGAGGCGTACGACGCGCTCGGCGACGCGGTGGAGGCGGCCGACGCCGCCGCCGACCAGGCCGACCTGCGCGGGCGCTGGCTCGCCGCCGGTCGCGCCGCCCGCGCCTGGGCACTGGCCCACCCCGCCGAGTACGCGTTGCTCTACGGCAGCCCGGTTCCCGGCTACGCGGCGCCGGACGACACGGTCGCGCCCGCCCAGCGCCCCCCGATGACGTTGATCGGGATCCTGCGCGACGGATTGTCCACCGGCCGCCTCGCCCCGCCGGACGAGGACCTGCCCGAGCCGCTGCGCGCCGACGTGGCCGAACTGGTCGACCAGATCGGGATGGCGCTGCCGCCCGCGCTGATGGCGCGCGGGATGGCCGGCTGGACGCAGCTCTTCGGGCTGATCAGCTTCGAGCTGTTCGGGCGGATCAACCGGGCGCTGCCGCACCGCGACGAGTACTTCGACCACCAGCTTGCCCTGATGGCCGACCTGATCGGCCTGCCCTGACGCGTTAGGAGGGGGCCCCGCCTTACGTGCCGTCGGAGGAGTGGCCGGGGAAGAGGTGCGCGGTGGGGTCGATGGCGACCGCCGCGTTGTTGACCGCGGTCGCCGCCTCGCCGAAGCCGGTGGCGATCAGCCGGACCTTGCCCGGATATTCGGTGATGTCGCCGGCCGCGAAGACCCTGGGCAGGTTGGTGGCCATGGCGCTGTCCACCAGGATGTGCCGCCGGTCGAGGGTGAGCCCCCACTCGGCGAGCGGACCCAGGTCGGCGGTGAAGCCCAGCGCGGCCACCACCGTGTCCACCGGCAGCGTCTCCGCGGGGCCGCCGCGTACGGTCAGCTCGGCGCCGGTGACGCGTTCCTCGCCGTACAGCTTGGTCACCTCGGCGTTGACCACGACGCGCACCGGCAGGCCGCGGACCCGCTCGACGGTGGCCGCGTGCGCGCGGAACCGGTCCCGCCGGTGCGCGAGCGTCACCGACCGGGCCAGCGGGGCGAGCGTGGCCGCCCAGTCGAAGGCCGAGTCACCGCCGCCGACGATGAGCACGTGCCGGTCGGTCAGCTCGGTCGGCTGCGGCACGAAGTAGACGATGCCGCCGCCGGTGAAGCTCTCCGCGACCGGCAGCGGCCGGGGCGTGAAGCTGCCCAGCCCGCCGGTCACCACCACCGCGCCGCAGCGCACCTGCTCGCCGCCGGCCAGGCCGAGCACCGGCCGCTCGTCGAGGTAGGAGAGCTTCTCCGCGCGTACGCCGAGCAGGTATTCGGGGTGGAACGGCGCGGCTTGGGCGACCAGGTTCGCGACGAGTTCCCGGCCCTTCACGGCGGGGAAGCCGGCGACGTCGAGGATCAGCTTCTCCGGGTACATCGCGGTGACCTGTCCGCCCGGCTCGGGCAGCGCGTCGATCAGGGCCACCGACAGCCCGCGGAAGCCGGCGTAGTAGGCGGCGAAGAGCCCGGCCGGGCCGGCCCCGATCACGGCGACATCGACCTCGCGCATGGCGCACCGTCACTTTCCGCCGGGTGCCGGCCGGAGAGTCCGGCAAGGGATCAACCGGAGCTGATGCCGACGGTAGGCGGGCGGACGGTCGCGGGCAAGCACGTCCCGCTGTTGGCGATAACGCGTCGTCAGGGCAGCGTGACCGGCGGTGAGCCGAGCCGGTCCGGCGCGGTGTCGCCGCGGCGGCGGAACAGGATCGCCGCGACCACGCCGCCGAGCAGCCCGAACAGGTGGCCCTGCCAGGAGATGCGCTCGTCGGTCGGCAGGATGCCCAGCAGTTGCCAGCCGTACAGCAGCCCGACCAGCAGCACCACGGCGAAGTTCCACCAGCTCCGCTCCACCACGCCTCGAGTGATCAGGACACCGAGGTAGCCGAAGATCACGCCACTCGCGCCGACCACCACCGAGGTGGGCGAGCCGGTGAACCACACGCCCAAGCCGCTGACCAGGATGATCACCGCGGTGGACCAGAGGAACCGGCGGGTGCCGGCGGCCAGCACGAACGTGCCGAGCAGGATGAGCGGGATGCTGTTGCTGTAGAGGTGGTTCCAGCCGGCGTGCAGGAACGGCGAGAAGAAGACGCCGTCCAGGCCCTGGATCCGGTGCGGGATGATGCCGGCGGTGACGTCGAGGTTGAGGCGCAGCCCGACGTCGAGCGCCTCGATCAGGAACAGCACCGGCACGACCGCGCACATCGCGACGAAGGCCCGGCCGATCGACGCGTAGAACGCGTCGGTGCCGAACCGGTTGGTATCTCCGCCGCGAGGGCCGTCCTGCCAGGTCACCCACCAAGAGCTATCAGTAAATGCGGCCGGCCGCCAGTCGGAGGGCGGACGACGACGGCGGGACACGCGGATCTCCGCGCGTCCCGCCGTCGGTCGGTCCGATCAGTACCAGCCCTCGCTCTGCGACTGCTGCCAGGCGCCGCACGGGGTGTCGTAGCGGCCCTTGATGTAGCCGAGACCCCAGGTGATCTGGGTGGCGGGGTTGGTCCGCCAGTCGTCGGCCACCGAGCCCATCTTGCTGCCGGGCACGGCCTGCGGAATCCCGTACGCGCCAGAGCTGCTGTTCGAGGCCTTCGGGTTCCAGCCGCTCTCCTTCGTCCAGAGCTTGTCCAGACAGGGGAACTGGTCGATCCCGAAGCCCTTGTCGAGCATCACGGCACAACCGATCTTCCGGTTGCCGCTGTACTCCCCGCACGAGGCCGGGATCGGCCCGTCGTACGGCTTGGCCTTGGCGTCGGCGGTCGCCTTGGCCTCGGCCTCCGCCGCGTCCCGCTCCTTCTTGCGGTTCGCGGCGGCCGCCTCGGCCGCCTTGGCGCGCTCGGCGGCTTCCTTCGCCGCCGCCGCGGCCCGCAGCTTGGCCTGGTACTCGGCGGCCCGCTGCTTCGACGACTGCAGGCGATGGTCGGCCTGCCGCTCGCGCTGGTAGGTGTATTCGGCCTGGTCGACCTCGCGGCCGACCTGCGCGGTCAGACCCTGCTCTTGGGTCTGACGATCTTCGCCCAGGTAGAAGCCGCCGGCAACGCCCACGGAGAGCAGTGCGACAGCGGCCGTACGGGCGCCGAACCGGCTCCAGAGCCGACTCACGAAGTTTCCCTTCGTCGGAGGCAGGGACACGGCACCACGCGTGGCCGGTTTCCGGCCGCGCCCGGGTGCCGCAAGCGTCCCGCCCCGCCGGTCTCGACCGGCGCACCGGCCCTCGTGGCTCCCGCCGTCCGTGGCGGAGAATGCTCGACGAGTGCCCGGTGCGAATGGGACTCCAGACACCGGAGTTGTCGGTGACGCTCGATGGACACCATCGCGCACGGTGAGGCGGGTGGGAAACCGCGGCGGCCAAAAGTGATCTGCGCCACACTAAAAAGGCGGACGAAGTAGGACAAAAGCCAACGTCAGCCCGGGATGTCCTCCAGCAGGTCGGTGACCATCGCGGCGATCGGAGATCGCTCCGATCGGCTGAGGGTGACGTGCGCGAACAGCGGATGGCCCTTCAACGCCTCGATCACCGCGGTCACGCCGTCGTGCCGACCCACCCGGAGGTTGTCGCGTTGCGCCACGTCGTGGGTGAGCACCACCCGCGAGCCCTGGCCGATCCGGGAGAGCACGGTGAGCAGCACCCCCCGCTCCAACGACTGGGCCTCGTCGACGATGACGAACGCGTCGTGCAGGCTCCGGCCTCGGATGTGGGTGAGCGGCAGCACCTCCAGCAGCCCGCGCGAGGTGACCTCCTCCAGCACGTTCTCGTGCACCACCGCGCCGAGCGTGTCGAAGACCGCCTGGGCCCAGGGCGACATCTTCTCCGACTCCGAGCCGGGCAGATAGCCGAGCTCCTGGCCGCCGACCGCGTACAGCGGGCGGAAGACGATCACCTTCTTGTGCCGGCGGCGCTCCATCACCGCCTCCAGGCCGGCGCAGAGGGCCAGCGCCGACTTTCCGGTGCCCGCCCGGCCGCCCATCGAGACGATGCCGATCGACTCGTCCAGCAGCAGGTCCAGCGCGATCCGCTGCTCCGCCGACCGGCCGTGCAGGCCGAACGCCTCGCGGTCACCGCGGACCAGGCGCACCGTCTTGTCGGGCAGCACCCGGCCGAGCGCCGAGCCCCGCGCCGAGTGCAGCACCAGCCCGGTGTGGCAGGGCAGCCCCGCGGCGGCGTCCAGGTCCAGCGCGTCGCCCGCGTACAGCCGGGCGATCTCCTCCTCGGCCAGCTCCAACTCGGCCATCCCGGTCCAGGTCGGGTCGCTGGCCTGGCCGTGCCGGTACTCGTCCGCGCGCAGGCCGACCGACGCCGCCTTCACCCGCAGCGGCATGTCCTTGCTGACCAGGGTCACCTCACGCCCCTCGGCGGCCAGGTTGAGCGCCACCGACAGGATCCGGGCGTCGTTCGACTCGTTGCGGAAGCCGGGCGGCAGCACGCCGTCGTCGGTGTGGTTGAGCTCCACCCGCAGCGTGCCGCCCTGGTCGTTGGCGGGCACCGGCCGGTCCAGCCGGCCGTGCCGCACCCGCAGCTCGTCCAGCATGCGTAGCGACTGGCGGGCGAACCAGCCGAGTTCGGGGTGGTGCCGCTTGCCCTCCAACTCGGAGATGACCACCAGCGGCAGCACCACCTCGTGCTCGGCGAAGCGGTGGAACGCCGCCGGGTCCGAGAGCAGGACGGAGGTGTCCAGCACGAATGCCGGGCCCGATGGTCGAGGCTCCTCGGTCGCGGCGGCGGCGGCGGTGCGCCGGCTGCGGGTGGTCCGACGGGTCGTGGCGGTCGCGGCCGGGTTCTGGTCGGCACCGGCGGGGGTACGGCGAGTGGTCACAGGCCTGCTCCGCGGATGGGCACCCGGCCACCCGAGTTCCGCCTCATCCGGTGCCCGGCGGACACGGGGTCGGATGCGGGCCCCGTGCGCGAGGACGCAGGTCCGGGCTGTCCGGCTGGCCCGGGAAAACCCCGTGCCATACCTAGACGCTAATCCCCGTCGGCCCGCGCGGCTAGGGGTCCGGATGGATCTCCGATGAACGCCTGAGAAAGTGGCCGGGATGCATGCCCCCTGCGCGCATCCCGGCCGGTCAGGTGGGGCCTCAGCCGGACCGGCGGACCAGCGTGCCGGCCCTCGGCCCGGCGGCGGTCGCGGTGAACGAGGACCCGGTGTACGTGGTACCCACGCGGGCGGCCGAGCCGCCGAGCTGAGCGGTCGCGGTGACCCGTACGGCCGGGGCGCCGGGCCGGGCGGTGACCGCGGCCGGCACGGTGGTGCCGCCGAACGGCGTGGGCGCCCGACCGACCGACGTCACCACGGTCGGCGCGGGACCGGACAACGCCGAGGCGATGGCCGCCTGGGCGTCCCGGCGGCGGCGGTTCCAGGCGCCCCGGTCGCCGTCGAAGTAGCCCTGCCGGTAGCCGAACCGGTAACCGATGCGATAGCTGAGCTGGCCGTGCAGTCGGCCGGCGGCGTAGCAGGTGGAGCCGAGCACCAGGACCAGGACGACGGCGAGGAAGGGGCTCACCGCTCGTCCGCCCCGGGCAGCGGGTCGACCACCAGCAGCCGTTCCAGGTCGTCGGTGCTGACCTCCTCGACCAGCTCCACGCTGATCCGGCAGCCGTCGAGGATCACCTCGGCGACGGACGCACGGCGGATCTCGCCGCCGGAGTCGTAGACCCGCACGCTCAGTTCGGGACAGCCCAGGTGGGTACGCCAGGCGTCCCACTCCGCCCGGTCACCGACGCTCAGCGAGAGGTACCGGCAGCCCCGGGCGAGGTAGAGGCGCCACGGGGCGCTCAACCCGGCGGAGACTCCGTCCGCGATCAACCCGAACGCCTGGGCACGGGTCGCGAGCTCGGTCACGAGACCCCCTCCGCAACCGCGGAGTGACGCATGTGAGCACTCGTCGTCTCAAGCACGTGACACACCGTAAGTTGTCTCATGAGCGTGACAGTATCAGCTTTCCGTCCGTTTGCGACTGCACTCGCGTCTATCTATTCTGCCCGGGTGGCACCCCTCAGAAGCAGCTCTGGATCGTTTACCGGAAAACCCGGATCAGCGTCACGTCTGCGTGACAACAGCGCGCCGAGTCACCTCGGAACGACCGACTGGCCGTACCGTCACGGGGTGAGTGAGACGGCCCATGCACGGAAGATCGCTTTCGCCACCTTCGTCCGCCGCGCGCTGGACGACGCCCGCGCCATGCGGGCCTGGAGCGGCACCGAGGTCTCCCGGCGCACCGGCGTCTCCCGGCAGACCATCAACCGTTGGGTCCGCGGCGACTGGGCGAGTGATCCCGAGGCCGAGCGCGTGGTCGCCTTCTGCGAGGGTCTCGGGCTCGACCCGACCGGCGCGTTCACGGCGCTCGGCTGGGACCGGGCGACCGGCTCCCGCACCGCCCCCACCCCGCCGCCGATGGACCCCGACGTCGAGGCGTTGCTCCGCCGGCTGATCGACCCGAACGTCTCCGACGCGGAGAAGTTCCACATCCGAGAAACCATTCGTTACCTCGCATATCGCCCGACACTTCCGGCAAATGTCCGAAATCGACGGAAACAAGCCGGGTAGTTCCTCAGATGGCGAAAGAACGGAAGGTCAGTCCCGATCGTTTCGCCTCGGGGACGGATCGGACCGGCTAGCGTCCACGTTTGTACTGCTAAGGGCTCGTCGTCGGCGGGGGGACGGGACACAGCCGAACCCAGCCCTGCGGGACAGAAGGAGGGGTCTGTCCATGACCCTGAAATGGTTGGCAGTCGTGGTCGCGGTGGTGTCGGTGACATCCTGCGTGACCGGCAACGTGGTGGTCGGCGTGCTGAACGGCGGACAGCTTCCCCTGGTCGTCAATCTCCTCACGCTCACCACGGCCGGCACAGCGGTGATCCTCGCCGTCGTCGCCGAGTTGCACGACCGACTCAACGACCGGGTCAGCGCGCTCACCGAGTTCCTGGTGGCGCGGCTCAACGAGATCGAGGCGCACACCGGCGACCGGAACACCGGCTTCGTGGAGGGCTACCTGCTCAGCCACGGGCAGGAGGCGGCCGTGGTGCCGTTCGGGCGCCGGGGAAGAGGAGCCGCCGAACGCTGACGCCACGTCGTCCCGACGTCACATCTCGGCCACGAATACGCCGCCCGGCGCGGGGTACGCTGACGCGCGTGCCGCCGTTGAATCTGGGCAACCAGCCGCCGAAGACTCCGTTGGACGCCGAGCACGCCTGGCGTGCCACCGCCGCCCGGGCGGGTGACGTCGTGCTCTTCTTCGACTTCGACGGCACACTCGCGCCCGTCGACGACGACCCCACCGCGGTCCGGCCCGCGCCGAAGGTGCTCGCCGCGCTGGAGGCGCTCGCCCCCCGGGTACGCCGGATCGCCATCGTGTCCGCGCGCCCGGTCGAGTTCCTCCGCGACCACCTGGGTGGCCTCGCCGACGTCGACCTCTACGGGCTGTACGGGCTGGAGCACAGCCACTCCGGCGGCGAGACGGTCACCGAGCCGGCCGCCCTGCCGTGGGTGCCGACCATGGCCGAGCTGGCCGCACAGGCCGAGGCCGAGTTGCCGGCCGGCGCCCTGGTCGAGTTCAAACGGCTCTCCGTCGCGCTGCACTGGCGCACCGCCCCGCATCTCGGCGACGTGGTGCAGGAGTGGGGCCGGGCCCGGGCCGAGCGGCTGGGCCTGCGCTGCCAGGCCGGCCGCATGGTGCTGGAACTGAAGCCGCCGGTCGACCGGGACAAGGGCATGGTCATCGGCGAGACGGTCCGGGACGCCGGCGGGGCCTGGTATTTCGGCGACGACGTCTCCGACATCAAGGCGTTCGCCGCGTTGCGCGCCCGCGCCGCCACCGACCCCGACTTCCTCGGCGTGTGCGTGGCCGTCGCCAACCCGGAGACCGGTCACGAGGTGGCCGACGCCGCCGACCTCACGCTCGACTCCCCGGCCGCCCTGGGCGACTTCCTCACCGCCGCCCTCCACCACCTCGCCTAACCCACCCCACCCCACCCCGCCCCGTCCTCCGCCCCCGATCGTGCAGTTTCTGCCCGGGCGAAGCGGGCACAGGGCTCATAATCGGGGCCGAATGTGCAAGATCGACGGCGGCAGGGCGGGGTCAGACGCCGTAGCGGCGTTGGCGGGTGGCGTAGGAGCGCAGGGCGCGGAGGAAGTCGACCTTGCGGAAGTCGGGCCAGTTCAGCTCGCAGAAGTAGAACTCCGAGTGCGCGCTCTGCCAGAGCATGAAACCGGAGAGCCGCTGCTCACCACTGGTCCGGATGATCAGATCAGGGTCGGGCAACCCCTTGGTGTAGAGGTGCTCCGAGATGTCGTCCACGTCGATCGTGGTGGCCAACTCCTCCAGCGTGCCGCCCTGCGCGGCGTGCTCCAGCAGCAACGAGCGGACCGCGTCGGCGATCTCGCGCCGGCCGCCGTACCCGACGGCGATGTTGACCTGAGCCCCGCCGTCGCGGTCCCGGGTGCGCTCGGCGGCGCCCTTCAGCGCGGCCGCGTGCTGCGCCGGCAGCACGTCGAGCGCGCCCACCATGCGCAGCCGCCAGGGGTTGCCCTCCTCGGCCAGCTCGCTGGTCAGGTCCTCGATGATCTGGAGCAGCGGGTCCAGCTCGGCGGCCGGCCGGGAGAGGTTGTCGGTGGAGAGCAGCCAGAGCGTGACGTGCCCGACGCCGGCCGCGTCGCACCAGCGCAGCAGTTCCTTGATCCGCTCGGCGCCCATCCGGTGACCGTCGTTCGGATCGACGAATCCCATCTCCCGGGCCCACCTGCGGTTGCCGTCGCACATCACGCCGACGTGCGCGGGCACGGGCTTACCCGCGAGCTTCGCCGTCAACCGGCGCTCGTACACGGAGTAGAGAAGTTTCCGCAGAGTCATCACCTTGCAGGGTAGCGACCCACCACGAAGATCAGTGTCGCGGTGGCGCATAGCGGGACGGCCGGTCGTCTCCGCCCCGGCGTGGCCGGGGCACGCCGGCGGCGATCGCGGCCAGCGTGCGGGCGTCCAGGCGGCCGTCACCGAGCCCCAACTCCACCACCGTCCGGTAGACCCGTTCGTCCCGGCCGGCCGCGCCGACCACCGCGTCGACCACCCACTGCCGCCGGGCCAGCCAGGCCGCCGCCGAGCTGTGCCGCAGGTGGGTGCCGAGCCGCTCGCGCAGCGCGGCCGCGTATCGGCGGGCGGCGTCGGCGGGCGCCCCGGCCGCCGCCGCCCCGGCCAGCGCGCCGGAGCGCAGCGCGTAGAAGATGCCCTCACCGGTGAACGGGTTGATCAGCGACAGCGCGTCACCGGCCAGCACCACCCTGCCCCGGCCCGGCGCCGGCCGGTGGGTGGAGAGCGGCAGGTGGTGGGCGCGCAGGTCGGTCATCGTGGCCGGGTCGGTGCCGGGCAGCAGCGCGGCCATCCGGTCCAGCAGGTGCGCGCGGGTCAGCGGCTCGCCGCGCAGCACCTCCCCGTACCCGACGTTCGCCCGGCCGTCCCCGATCGGAAAGGCCCAGGCGTACGCCGGCCAGCGCGCCCCCGAGGTGACGATGAGCTGCTCGGGCGGCCCGGGTGGGGCGGGCGCGTAGCCGCGGATGGCGAGCGCCAGGTGCCGGTCCGGATTCACCGGGTGCCCGAGCGCCCGGCGCAGCACGGAGCCGGCGCCGTCCGCGCCGACCACCGCCCGGGCGACCAGCTCGCCGTCGAGCACCACCCGGTCGGCGGCCACCTCCATCCGGCGGACGGTGTGCCGCCGCAGCTCCGCCCCGCTCTCGACGGCGGCCCGGACCAGGCGCGCGTCGAAGACCTTCCGGGGCACCGTGTAGGCCGGTCGGGGCAGCGGCCGCGCCACCGTGCCGCCCCCGGGCCCGACCAGGCGCAACGCCGGCAGGGGCGGATATCCGTCGACGGCCCCGGTCACCCCCAGCTCGGCGAGGACGTCCAGCGCGTGCGCGGCGATGCCGTCGCCGCACGCCTTGTCGCGCGGGAACTCGGACCGGTCGAGCAGCAGCACCCGCGCCGCCCCGGCCCGCCGCGCGCCGAGCGCCGCCGCCGCCCCGGCCGGACCCGCCCCCACCACCACGACGTCCCACACCGAACCACCCACCCCCTCATCCTCCCCCGCGCCGCACCTCCTCCCGGCCCCACCGCGCCGCCCACTCCGTCGATCATGAAGTTGGCGGCAGCCACGGAGATCGACATCGCCGCCAACGTCATGATCGACGCGATGCTGGCGCCCAGGTCGGGGGCTGGGGTGAGGGGGAGGTGCGGTGGAGGGACCAGAGGCAGAGGATCGCGGCGGTCAGCAGGGGGGCACCGTCGCGGATCAGGCCGTCGACGCCGAGCAGCCACCAGCAGAGCGGGAGGTCGAGCGCGAGCACGCCGAGCGTGACAAGCACCAGCGCCCGGCGGGCCCAGTCCTTTCCGCGCAGCAGGAACGCGGTGCAGAACAGCACCGCGTAGCTGGCCGCGATGCCGGCGCCGATCCAGAACAGCACCGCCGGCACGGCGGCGATCCCGCCGTCCAGCAGCGACCCGGTCGCCACCAGCGCCGGCACCAGCATCAGCGGGCTGTAGGTGAACGCCGCGACCCGGGCGGTGAGCAGCCACCCGTTCGCCTGCGGGCGTTTCGGCGCCACCTCACGCCAGGAGATCGTGCCGCCCTCGACCACCAGACCCTTGCGGTGCCGGACCAGATGACCGCGGATCGTGTCGGAGCGGTAGAGCAGCACCACCACGGCGACGCAGAGCGCGGTGAGCGCGGCGAACCCGAGCAGGCCGGGGAGCGCGGGCACGCCCTGTCGCGGGACGACCAGCCGGCCCACCGCGAAGACAGTGGTCACGGCCAGGATCAGCCCGAACGGCCGGGCCGCCACCCGGCCGCGGTTGACGTGCCCGATCAGGATCAGAAAGCCCAGCGAGCGGAGCATCGCCCACCCCGTGCGGACGGCGAGACCGAACTCCTGCTCCGGGGCGTACCAGTAGTTGAGCAGCTCGACCACGACGGTGGCCGCCGCGGTCACGGCGAGCAACGTGGTCAGCGCCCGGACGGCGGACGGCCGCCGGACCTCGACAGGTTCGGCGGCCGTCCTCATGGCATCCGATGGTGCCCGGTGCGGGCCATCGTCACACCTGCTACTTCTGCGGCTCCACGTCGAGGCGGGCGCGCAGCGCGTCCAGCTCGGCCCAGAGCACGCCGGGCAGCTTGTCCCCGAACTTCTCGAACCACTCGGTGACCAGCGGCAGCTCCTTGCGCCACTCCTCCGGGTCGACCTTCAGGGCGATCCGGACGTCCTCCGGGGTCATGTCGAGGCCCTCGATGTCCAGCGCGTCCTGCGCCGGGACCATGCCGATCGGGGTCTCCACCGCGTCGGCGGTGCCCTCCAGGCGCCCGATGACCCACTTGAGCACGCGGGAGTTCTCGCCGAAGCCCGGCCAGAGGAAGCTGCCCTCGGCGTCCTTGCGGAACCAGTTCACATAGTAGATCTTGGGCAGCTTGGCCTCGTCACCGTCGGTGCCCTTGCCCATCTCGATCCAGTGCCGGAAGTAGTCACCGGCGTGGTAGCCGATGAACGGCAGCATGGCCATCGGGTCGCGACGCACCACGCCGACCGCGCCGGACGCGGCGGCGGTGGTCTCCGAGGAGAGCGTGGCGCCCATGTAGACGCCGTGCACCCAGTCGCGCGCCTCGGTCACCAGCGGGACGGTGTCCCGGCGCCGGCCGCCGAACAGGATCGCGTCGATCGGCACGCCGTTCGGGTCGAAGTAGTCGTCGGCCAGGATCGGGCACTGGGTGATCGGGGTGCAGAACCGGCTGTTCGCGTGCGAGGAGAGGTTCTCGCTCTCCGGCGTCCAGTCGTTGCCCTTCCAGTCGATCAGGTGCGCCGGCGGCTCACCCATGCCCTCCCACCAGATGTCGCCGTCGTCGGTGAGGGCCACGTTGGTGAAGACCGAGTTGCCGCGGTCGAGCGTCCGCATGGCGTTGGCGTTGGTCTTCCAGTCGGTGCCGGGCGCGACGCCGAACAGGCCGTACTCCGGGTTGATCGCGTAGAGGCGGCCGTCCTGACCGAACCGCATCCAGGCGATGTCGTCGCCGATGGTCTCGACCTTCCAGCCCGGGATGGTCGGCTCGAGCATGGCGAGGTTGGTCTTGCCGCAGGCCGACGGGAACGCGCCGGCGATGTGGTAGACCTTGCCCTCGGGCGAGGTGATCTTGAGGATCAGCATGTGCTCGGCGAGCCAGCCCTCGTCGCGCCCCATCACGCTGGCGATCCGCAGCGAGTAGCACTTCTTGCCGAGCAGCGAGTTGCCGCCGTAGCCGGAGCCGTAGGACCAGATCTCCCGGCTCTCCGGGAAGTGCGAGATGTACTTGGTCTCGTTGCACGGCCACGCCACGTCCTGCTGGCCGGGGGCGAGCGGGGCGCCGATGGAGTGCAGCGCGTGCACGAAGTCGGCGTCGTCGCCCATCGCCTCCAGGATCGCCGACCCCATCCGGGTCATGATCCGCATCGAGGCGACCACGTACGGGCTGTCGGTGATCTCGACGCCGAACATGGGGTTCTCCGCCTCGACGGGCCCCATGCAGAACGGGATGACGTACATGGTCCGGCCGCGCATGCTGCCGCGGTAGAGCTCCGTCATCGTCCGCTTCATCTCGGCCGGCGCCATCCAGTTGTTGGTGGGGCCGGCGTCCGCCTCGTCGACGGAGCAGATGAAGGTGCGCTCCTCGACCCGGGCGACGTCCGTCGGGTCCGTCCGCGCGTAGAACGAGTTGGGCTTCTTCTCGGGGTTCAGCCGGATCAGGGTGCCGTTCTCGACGAGCTCGTCGGTGAGGCGACGCCACTCCTCGTCGGACCCGTCCACCCAGACCACCCGCTCCGGGGTGGTCAGTTCCGCGACCTCACGAACCCAGGCGAGCAGTTTGGGGTGGGACGTCGGGGCCTGATCGATACCCCGAACAGCAGCCGGAGCAACCATGTCACATCTCCTTGTGGTCGACGCTGACCGATCTATGGGATGCACGAGTTCTGGCGGGCGAGGCGCCGCCGTCGTGGAAACCTGGGATTGGGCTCAGCGTAAACCGGGCTGCCTCGCCAGTCAGTGGGACTGGTTGTGAAGAACTGCACAAGGTGCGGCCACGCTGCGGCATCGCGATCTGATACCCGCTTTCGCGCGCAGTTTCACGCAAATCCTGCGGTGAACCTCCGACGGCCCGGTCCCGGAGGCGCCCCGCGCATTCACACAGTCGGTTACGCTGCGCTCACGGATAACCGAAACGGGTGAGCCCGACGGCCGCTGGCGAGGTTGCCGTCGGCCGACTCGCCGTTGCAGGCGGCCCGGGTGGGGCGCAACCGGTACTCTCTGCGGGTGGCCGCGACGATGACCGGGGACCAACCGGGGGCTCCGCCGACCCGTCGGGGTCCGATCGGAGCCCTGCTCGACCGCTTCGGCCACCTCGTCCACGAGCTGAGCAAGTTCGCCACGGTCGGCGGCGTGGCCTTCCTGGTCGACTTCGCGCTCTTCAACTACCTGTCGAGCGGGCGCGGCATGCCACCGCTGGTGGCGAAGACCGTCTCCACCGTGGTGGCCGCGACAGTCGCCTTCCTCGGCAACCGGTTCTGGACCTGGCGGCACCGGCAGCGCTCCCACCCCGCCCGCGAGTACGCGCTGTTCTTCTTCTTCAACGGGGTGGGCCTCGGCATCGCGGTGGCCGTCCTGGCGATCAGCCACTACGGGCTCGGCGCGCTCTGGCCGCGGGTGTTCCAGACTCCGCTGGCCGACAACGTCGCCAGCTTCGTCGTCGGCACCGGCCTGGGCACGCTGTTCCGGTTCTGGTCGTACCGACGGTTCGTCTTCGTCGAGGCGGGAACTCCCCCCGTTCCGGCACCGAGCCACGACCGAGAGTCCGGGGCGTGACGCACCGCCCATCCCGACCCGCCGGGCCGAGCCGGCCCTGCCCACTGCCCTAAGGTGTTTCGCATGCCTGGAGTCCGTCTGCTGCCCGAGCGCTGGCAGAAGTTCATCCACGAGGCGCTCAAATTCGGCATCGTCGGCGGCATCAACACCGTCATCAATTACGCGGTGTTCAATGCGCTGGCACTCACGGTCTTTCGGGACGGCCAGCTCAAGGCGACAGTGATCGCCACTGTGGTGGCGACCATCACGTCGTATCTGATGAATCGGCACTGGACGTACCGAGATCGACCGAAATCCGCGCTACGGCGCGAATACATCCTTTTCTTCCTGTTCAACGGCGCCGGCCTGATCATCGAACTCGGCGTCCTGGCCCTGGCCAAGTACGGCCTCGGCGTGCACGGCCTGCTGGCGTTGAACCTGGCCAAGACCGTCGGTGTCCTGTTGGCCACCCTGTTCCGTTTCTGGTCCTACCGGACGTTCGTGTTCCAACCGGTGCCCAAGCACGCCGAGGAGACCTGGCACGCCGTCCCCCGGGACGAGTGGGACAACGTCGCCGAGATGGACCCGGTCGCCGAGCTGGCCGAGTCCGTCAGCGAGCTGGAGGAGGAAGAGCCACCCCTGGGCGCGAACCGGCCCGGCAGCGACTACACCCCGCCGCAGGGCCGCGCCGCGCCCACCGACGCGGCCCTGGGCGGTGCGCTCGGGGCCGACCTGGACGCCGAACTCGCCGCCGAGCTGCGTCCCCGCCGCGCCCGCCGCTGAGCGTCGCTCAGGAGGGGTCGCGGAGCGACTTGCCCTCGGCCATGTCGGCCAGGATCTCGCGCATCTCGCCGTCGCCCAGGCTGTGCTTGTCGTGGTGCGCCTCGACCAGCTCGTAGAGCTTCGTCTGCACCCGGTCCACGTGCGGCACGTCGGCGAGCACCGACTGGCCTCGTTCGCCGGCCGACTCGATGGTCAACGTGCCGCAGCCGAGGATCCGCTCCAGGAACCGCTGGTGCATGGCGTGGTCGTTGATCCGGGTCAGTGGCAGGTCCCGCCGGTTGCGGGAGAACACCCCCTCCTGGAGCAGCACCCGCTCGTTGGTGAAGAGGTAGTGCGTGGTGCGCCAGACCAGGAACGGCCACAGGCCCAGCCACAACGCCAGCACCAGGCCGAGCCCGGCGATGGCGTAGAGCGCGATCGTGCCGCCGTCGCCGTCGGGCAGCAGGAGCCAGCCGGCGACGACCGCCGCGACGGTGAGGACCAGCACCAGGATCGGCCGGATCAGGGCCTTCCAGTGCGGGTGCAGGTGCAGCACGACGTGCTCGTCCTCGGTGAGCACGTCTTCGGGGAACGCCACTTCGAACCTCCTCGCGGGAACCGGACGCGCTGACCGTAACCGGTCAGCGGACCCCGGCGGCATCGGCCGCGCGGGCGGCTGCCGGGAGTTAAGAGGGGGCCCCGCCTATACCTGAGGCGTTAAGAAGGGGCCCCTCCTTTCACCGAAGGTGGAGGACGTCGCCGGCGGCCAGGCGGAGGGGGGCGCCGTCGGTGGTGGTGACCAGGAGCTGGCCGTCGGGGTCGACGCCGGTCGCGGTGCCGTGCACCTCGCGGCCGTCCGGCAGCAGCACCCGCACCTGGCGGCCGATCGTGGCGCAGCCGGCCAGGTACGCGTCCCGCAGCCCGCCGGCCACGGCGTCGCCCCCGGCGTCCCGCCAGCGCGCGTACCAGTCGGCGAGCGAGCGCAGCAACGAGCGCAGCAACGGGTCGCGGTCGGTGGCGGTGGCGCCGGCGAGCTGGAGCGAGGTGGCCGGCAGGCCGGTCGGGTTCTCCGGCAGCTCGTCGGCGCGCAGGGTCACGTTCAACCCGACGCCGACCACGATCGCCGGCGGCTGCCCCTCACCGTCGCCCGGCACCACCTCGGCCAGCACGCCGGCGCACTTCGCACCGTCCACCAGCAGGTCGTTGGGCCACTTCAGCCGGGCGTCCACCTCGGCCAGCAGGCGTACCGCCTCGACCAGCGCGACGCCGGCGAGCAGCGGCAGCCAGCCGTACGCGGTGACCGGCACCGGCGACCAGCCGCGCTCGGCGACGGCCTCGCCGGGCCGGAGCAGGACGCTCGCCGCGATGCCGGCGCGCGGCGGCGACTCCCAGACCCGGCCCCGCCGGCCCCGGCCGGCGCTCTGCCGTTCCGCGACCACCACCAGGCCCTCGGGTTCGCCGTTCCGCGCCTCGGCCACCACGTCGGCGTTCGTCGAACCGGTCTCGGCCAGCAGTTCGAGACGGCGCCAGGGCCCGTGCGGCGCGACCAGCGCGCGGCGCAGCCGGGCCGCGGACAGCGGCGGGCGATCCAGGTCGGTGTACGGCGAGCCGGGCATCGGACCAGCCTACGGCCCGGGGTGAGGCGCACTGCACAACCTCACCCACCTGAACCATCGTTATATTCCCTGGGTGACTACCGAGACCGGGATCAACATCCACACGACCGCCGGCAAGCTGGCGGACCTGGAGCGACGGCTCGACGAGGCGGTGCACGCCGGATCGGCGCGCGCGGTCGAGAAGCAGCACGCGCGGGGCAAGAAGACCGCTCGGGAGCGGATCGACATGCTCCTCGACGAGGGTTCCTTCGTCGAGCTGGACGAGTTCGCCCGGCACCGCTCGACCAACTTCGGGCTGGAGCGGACCCGACCGTACGGTGACGGCGTGCTGACCGGCTACGGCACCGTGGACGGTCGGCAGGTCTGCGTCTTCGCGCAGGACTTCACCGTCTTCGGCGGTTCGCTCGGCGAGGTCTTCGGCGAGAAGATCGTCAAGCTGATGGACCTGGCCATGAAGATCGGCTGCCCGGTCGTCGGCATCAACGACTCCGGCGGAGCGCGGATCCAGGAGGGCGTCGCCTCGCTCGGCCTCTACGGCGAGATCTTCTTCCGCAACGTGCGGGCCAGCGGCGTCATCCCGCAGATCTCGCTGATCATGGGCCCGTGCGCGGGCGGCGCGGTCTACTCCCCGGCGGTCACCGACTTCACCGTGATGGTCGACCAGACCTCGCACATGTTCATCACCGGCCCCGACGTGATCAAGACGGTGACCGGCGAGGACGTCGGCATGGAGGAGCTGGGCGGCGCCCGTACCCACAACGCCCGCAGCGGCAACGCGCACTACCTCGGCACCGACGAGGAAGACGCGATCGAGTACGTGAAGGCGCTGCTGTCGTACCTGCCGTCGAACAACCTGGACGAGCCGGTGGTGTTCGACGCCCCGGCCGAGCTGGCGGTCACCGACTCCGATCGGGAGCTGGACACGCTGATCCCCGACTCGGCCAACCAGCCGTACGACATGCACCGGGTCATCGAGCACGTGCTCGACGACGGCGAGTTCCTGGAGGTGCAGCCGCTCTACGCGCAGAACATGGTGGTCGGCTTCGGCCGGGTCGAGGGCCGCCCGGTGGGCGTGGTGGCCAACCAGCCGATGCAGTTCGCCGGCACGCTCGACATCGCCGCGTCCGAGAAGGCGGCCCGCTTCGTGCGCACCTGCGACGCGTTCAACGTGCCGGTGCTGACGTTCGTGGACGTGCCCGGCTTCCTGCCCGGCACCGGGCAGGAGTGGGACGGCATCATCCGGCGCGGCGCGAAGCTCATCTACGCGTACGCCGAGGCCACCGTCCCGAAGGTCACCGTCATCACCCGCAAGGCGTACGGCGGCGCGTACGACGTGATGGGCTCCAAGCACCTCGGCGCGGACCTGAACTTCGCCTGGCCGACCGCGCAGATCGCGGTGATGGGCGCGCAGGGCGCGGTGAACATCCTCTACCGTTCCGAGCTGGCCGACGCCGAGGACCCGGCGGCGGTGCGGGCCGAGAAGATCGCCGAGTACGAGGACACGCTCGCCAACCCGTACATCGCCGCCGAGCGCGGCTACGTCGACGGGGTGATCCCGCCGCACGAGACGCGGACCCAGATCGTCCGGGCGCTGCGGGTGCTGCGCACCAAGCGGGAGACGCTGCCGCCGAAGAAGCACGGCAACATCCCGCTGTAGGTGTAAGGAAGGGCCCCCTGTTAACGCCTCGCGTAGAGCAGGGGGCCCCTCCTAACACGTGGGCGGTTCAGCAGCTCGGGTTGGCGGCGACGCACATCCGTTCGGCGGCGGCCCGGGCCAGGTCACGCAGTTGCGACTCGGTGCCCCCGGCGCGGTTCTGGAGCACGCTGACCAGGTCACCGACGCGCACCACCGCGCGGTCGTCGGGCGGTGGCGGCTCACCGAGCGGCGCGCCGGTGTCCAGCCGGCGCGCCTGGCTGACGGTGTGCCGGACGAGCACCGACTCGTCGCCGGCGAAGCCCTTGTCGATCTCCTGCCACGAGTGGACGACCTCCGCCGTGACGATCTTCCCCCGCCATGCCGTCGGGCCGCTGGACCGCCACTGCCGGCACGGGCCGAGCAGCGCCGGCAGCCCGTCGAAGAGCCGGTCGGCGCGGTCCGGGGCCACCCGGTAGAGGTCCTGCGTGGCGAGCATCTGGCCCTCCCGCTGGCCGCCGACGTCGGGACGTTCCCGGAGCAGGGTCACCGAACGGGAGTAGCGGGACTGCTCCCAGGTCGTCGTCAGCCCCTGGTCCTGCCGGCAGACCTCCACCAGCCGATCCAGGCGGATCTCCTCGCCGAGACCCGCGTCGTTCCACGGCCGCGCGATGGCGGGTCGCAGGTCGGAGGCTTGCAGCAGCGCCTCGGCGGGCACCTCGGTGGCGGCCCAGGCGGTCGCCGACGGGCCGGCGGCGACCGGCACCTCGGTCGCCCGGTCGGCCCGCCCGGTCGTCACGAGCGCGACGCCGGAGGTGAGTGCCAGCACCGCCACCGCCGCCGCCACCACCGCCCGCCTGCCCCGCCGGCGGGCCCGGGCCCGCAGTTCGGCAGGGCCGGCCCAGCGCACGGTGTGCAGGTCCCGCTGCACCAGTTCGATGAACGTCAGGTCGTCGTCACGCATCCGCGGGCTCCTCCAGATCCACGACCGCGAGCAGTTCGGCCAAGGCGGCCCGACCCCGGGACAACCGCGCCTTGACCGTGCCGACCGGCGCCTCGGTCTCCCGGGCCACCTCGGCGACCGGCATGCCGACCAGGTAGTAGAGGGCGATGGCCACCCGCTGCTCCTCGGGAAGCTGCCGCAACGCCGCCACCACCTCCACCGTCTCCGTGCCCGGGGCGGGGATGCTCTCCTGCGCCCCGTGCCGTAGGTAGGCCCGGGCGCGGCTGCGCAGGCTACGCCAGCGGCTGACCGCGATCCGGCTGGCGACCACCCGCACCCAGGCCTCCGGGTCGTCGTAGCCGCGCACCGTCGACCATCGCTGCCAGGCCCGGATGTACGCCTCCTGCACGGCGTCCTGCGCCTCGGCGAGGTTGCCGGTGAGCACGAAGACGAACCCGAGCAGTCGCTGCCGGCTGCCCAGGTAGAACTCGTCGAACCCGTCGACGTCCGGCACGCTGTCGCCTCCCCCGTGGTGGTCGCAGGAGAGACGCCTGCCGCACCGGGCGCGGTTGCCCGCTCAGCCGACCAATTTCGCCAACTCCCGGACGCCGAAGGAGCCGGCCGGGATCCGGTCGCGGACAGCCCGGCGCACCGCGGTCTGCACCGCCGCGTTGACCGGGGTGGGCACGTTGTGCAGCCGGCCGAGAAGCACGATCTCGCCGTTGAGGTGGTCGGCCTCGGCGGAGCCGGCGCCCCGGGCCAGGCTCTGCCAGGTGGAGCCGCCGGATCGGGGCTCACCGTCGACCGGCCGGTGCGACACCAGGTCGCCGCGTTCGGCGGCCTCCTCCTCACGGGTGGTGTGCGCGATGCCGGCGGCGGCGAGCGCCGCCTCGCCCTCGGCGCGTACCCGCTGCGACAGGTGCTCGGGCACGTCCGGGCCGAGCAGCGCCTGCAGGCCGTTGCCGAGGTTGGCCAGCAGCTTGCCGTACTTCCAGCGCATCACGTCGTCGCGGACCGGGGCGACGAAACCGGCGGCGGTCAGGTCGGCCGCGACCGCCCGGGTGGTGTCGTCGGCGCCGGTCGGGTAGCGACCGAGGTGCAGCATGCCCGGGTGCGGGTGCCCGTTGGCGACCACCACGCCCGGGTCCAGGTGGGTGGCGGGCAGCCACACGCACACCGGGTGCACCCGGGCGAAGAGCCGCAACGCGGCCGGTTCGTTCGCCACCCCGTTCTGGGCGAGCACGACCGGCAGCCGCTCGCCGGCCGTCCCGCCGCCCTCGATCGGCGCGTCCGCCCAGCCGGCCAGCGCGGCGGCGGTGTCCTGCGACTTCACGGTGAGGACGAGGACGGTGTCGGCCGGCAACGGCGGGCCGTTTGGGCCGGCCACCGCCGGCAGCCGGCCGGTCACCGCGCCGTCGGGCCGCCGCAGCGTCAACCCCCGCTCCCGCAGCGCGTCCAGGTGCGCGCCGCGGGCCACGAGCGTCACGTCCCGGCCGGCCTCGCCCAGGAGTACGCCGATGGTGCCGCCGACCGCGCCCGCCCCGATGACCACGTATCGCATCCGTCCGATTCTGCCCGGTCGGGGCGCGCGCCGCCCGGGGCGCGGCGCGGGACGGGTCAGCCGGTGAGGCCGGCGTCGGCGAGGATCGGGCCGGCGAGCAGCAGCCCACCGGCGACCAGCGCACCGACGGCGACCAGCAGGAACACGCCCACCCAGGCAAGCGGCGGGATCGGCGTGAGCCGGGCGAGCTGGTCGGCGTCCGACTCCGGCATCCGGCCCCGGCTGCGTTGGCGGCGCAGCTCGAAGACCGGCCGGACGCCGCCGAACAGCAGGAACCAGACCGAGGTCCAGGCGAACGCGGCCTGGACCTGCGGCGAGGTGTACCAGGAGACGGCGAGCACGACGCCGCCGGTGACCAGCAGCGACAACGCGCCGAAGAGGTTGCGGATCAGCACCAGCATGGCGAGCAGCAGCGCCACCGCCAGCCAGAGCAGCAGGGTGATCCGGTTGCCGGCGAGCAGCCACGCGCCGCCGAGACCGAGCAGCGACGGGGCGACGTACCCGGCGAGCAGCGTGAGGATCATGCCGGGTCCACTCGGGCGGCCGGCGGACAGCGTCAGCCCGGAGGTGTCCGAGTGCAGCCGGATGCCGTGCAGGCGCCGGCCGGTGAGCAGGGCAGCCAGCGCGTGGCCGCCCTCATGCGCGATGGTCACCGCGTTGCGGGCGATCCGCCAGGGCAGCCGGGTGGCGACCACGGCGAGCGCGACCACGGCGGTGAGCACCACAAGCAGCGGCGGCGGGTCCGGCTGGGCGCTCAGCAGGGTGTCCCAGAGCGTGGTGAGGCCGTCGATCAGGGGCATGGGCGGGGAGCCTACCGGCCCGACTCGTGTCGTTCGACCGGCCGTGTCTCATAGAGTGTGAGACTGATCGGACGAGGTGCCTGAAGGGGAGGTGAGATCGGTGAGTGCAGCTCCGTTGGAGCCGTACAGCCCACACGTGGGTCCATGGACCGAGACCGACTACCTGGCTTTGGGCGACAGCCACGACCGCATCGAACTGCTCGACGGGAGCCTGATCGTGAGCCCTGCCCCGAGCCGGCGGCACCAACGGGTGGCCCGGCGGCTGGCGAACGCCGTCGAGCTGGCGGCCGAGCCGGTCGGCCTGCTTGTCTATGACGCGATCAATGTCCGGCTAGGCTCCGACCGGATCGTTATTCCCGACCTTGTCGTCACGGATGCCGACGACGAAGGCGTGGTCCTCGACGCCGAACGGGTCACGCTCGTCGGCGAGATCGTGTCGCCCGGCAACGCCGCCGCCGACCGGCTGGTCAAGATGCAGCTTTACGCGATCGCCCGCATCCCGTTCTACCTGCTGGTCGAGCAGGACGGGGACAGTCACTCGCTGCGGCTGCACCGGCTGGACGGGGGCCACTACGTCGAGGACGCGGTGGCCAAGGCCGGCGAGACGCTCAGCGTGACCGAGCCGTTCCGCTGGGCGATGGACCCGGCCACGCTCCGCTGAACGCGATGAAAATTTCTTTGCGTCCTATTGCGATCTAGGGCACTAACCTCCAAAGATGGTCGTCAATCAGTTGACGTCCTCTGGAGGCACACCATGGCCCGCACCAGACTCTCCGTACGCCGGCTTCTCGCCACCGGCCTGACCGTCGCCGCCACCGCGGCCGCGGCCCTCGTGGCGACCGGCGGACCGGCCGCCGCCGCGACCACGCCCGGCGTCGACGTCTCCCGCTACCAGGGCAGCATCAACTGGACCAGCGCGCGCAACGCGGGCATCCAGTTCGCCTTCATCAAGGCCACCGAGGGCACCAGCTACAAGGACCCGAACTTCAACACCAACTACGTCAACGCCTACAACGCCGGCGTGATCCGGGGCGCCTACCACTTCGCCCGGCCGAACATCTCCGCCGGCTCCACCCAGGCCGGCTACCTGGCCAGCAACGGCGGCGCCTGGTCGGCGGACAGCCGCACGCTCCCCGCCGCGCTGGACATCGAGGCCAACCCGTACAGCGGCGGCTACTGCTACGGCCTGAGCACCACCGGCATGCGCAACTGGATCCAGGACTTCCTCAACACCTACCGCTCCCGCACCGGCCGGTACGCGGTCATCTACACCACGACGAGCTGGTGGAACCAGTGCACCGGGAGCTGGACCGGCCCGTGGGCCAACCACCCGCTCTGGCTCGCCCGCTGGTCCAGCACGCCGGGCGCCCTGCCGGCCGGCGCTTCGGTCTGGAGCTTCTGGCAGTACACCAGCACCGGCAGCGTCTCCGGGATCAGCGGCAACGTGGACCGCAACTACTGGAACGGCGACCGGACCCGGCTGATCGCCCTGGCCAACAACACCTGACGTACGCACGGAAGCGGGACCGCCCCGAGGTGGGGCGGTCCCGCTGTCGTCGTACCGTCTGGTTGTCGCCTCAGGCCCGGCGGCGCGCGGCGGGCGCCATGGGCACCGGCGCGGGGCGGCGGGTCCAGCGCCACACCGCGACCCCGGCGACGGTCAGGGTGAGCACACCGAGGACCGCGACCGGCGCGGACAGGCCGGCGGCGACCATCAGCAGGACGGCGTCGCCGAGCGCGACCAGCATCCACAGTGCGAGGCGGGGGCCGGTGTCCCTGTGTCGGTAACCCATGTCGCACCTCCTTCGTCGTCGGGATACTCATACCCCCGACTACGGAAAGTCATGCGAACCAGTTTCACACCGGCGGGACTCCCAGCGTCAGTTGCGGCGGTCCGGCACGAAACCCTTGGTGATGATGTCGAAGGCGGGCAGGTTGGCCTCCCAGTCCTTCGCCGGGACCTCCCAGCGCAACGCGTAGCCACGGTTGGTGGCCGTCGCGACGCCCCGGTTGCGCACGTGGAACCGGACGTTGCCGCTCCGCGTCTCGAACCAGTCCCAGTCGGCACAGGTCCGGTAGTAGTTGCACCGGGTGATGTTGATGTACTCGTAGTTCCGGACGTAGTTGCGCCGGTTCGGCTCCTGGTCCTTCCAGTCCGCCAACGCGTCCTTCTGCGGACTGTTCGTCCACTGCATGAACAGGACGCGGCGGGCGCCGCCGACCTCGTAGAGCACGACCTGGTTGTTGCCCGGCTTGGCCTCGAAGCCGTTCGGGATCGGCACCTTGAAGCCGTTGGAGCCGGTGTAGTACTTCCAGCCGGCCGGCAGCACGAACCCGGTCGGTGACGGGCTCGCCGACGGCGTCGGACTGGCCGACGGGCTGGCCGACGAGGCCGCCGCGCTCGGCGAGGCGCTGGCCGTCGGCGCGGGCGGGCCCGCCGACGCCACCGAGGAACCGGCCGTCGGGCCGCCGCCGTCACCGTCGTCGTCGCCGCCGTTCAGCAGCGGCACCGCCACGACCAGCCCGACCAGCAGCACCAGGACCAGCGCGCCGATCAGCAGGTTGCGCCGGTTCGGCGAATCCTTGACCCCCGGCAGCACCGTCGCCCGGCCGGTCGACGGCGCGGGGCTGACCGGCGCCGCACTCACCGGCGCGGAGTCCGACGGGGCCGGGCTGACCGGTGCCGAACGCTGCGCGGGAGCGGCAGCCACCGGCTCACCGTCGAGACGCGTCTCGTCGAGCGCCGAGTCGGCGTCGTCCACCCCTGTCGCGTCGGCCGGCGGGTCGGCGTCCAGCTTGGTCGTCGGGTCGGCGACCGGCGGCGTCACCTTCGCCGTCTGGCCCGCGTCGGAGACCGGCGCCGGCACCTTCGCGGTCGGGTCGGCGGCCACCGCCGCACCCCCGGTCGCCGCGACCCCGGAGGCCGCGCGTTCCACCTGGTCGTCGGCCGGGCGTGGCGCCGGCACCAGCGGCGGGCGCGGCGCACGCGGACCGTTCGGCCCCGGCCGGCGTACGCCGTCCAGCAGCGAGATGCCCTTCGCCCGCCGACCGCCGACCTTGCGCAGCATGCGCTCCGCCACCTCGGCGGTGATCCGCTCGTCCGGGTCCTTGCGC
Source organism: Micromonospora sp. NPDC051300 (assembly GCF_044455315.1). Taxonomy (NCBI): domain Bacteria; kingdom Bacillati; phylum Actinomycetota; class Actinomycetes; order Micromonosporales; family Micromonosporaceae; genus Micromonospora; species Micromonospora sp. NPDC051300. Next base: position 78,043 of record NZ_JBITEP010000006.1, read on the forward strand.
AGCAGCCCCTGCAGCACCGGCTTGAGCGGCCCGGCGTTGCGCGGCGGCGGCATCGGCTCGGTGGCGAGCGCGGCGAGCGTGGCGATCGCCGACGGGCGCGCGTAGGGCGACTTGCCCTCGACGGCGGCGTAGAGCGTCGCGCCCAACGACCACAGGTCGGCCTCCGGGCCGGCCGTGCCGTCCCGCGCCCGCTCCGGCGAGATGTAGGCGGGCGAACCCAGCACCATGCCGGTGCGGGTCACGTTCGGGTCACCGGGGATGGTGGCCAGGCCGAAGTCGGTGAGCACCACCCGACCGTCCTCGCCGAGCAGCACGTTGCCCGGCTTGACGTCGCGGTGCATGATGCCGGCCTTGTGCGCGGCCTTGAGCGCGCCCAGCACGCCGAGGCCGATCTCGACCGCCTTGGCCACCGAGACCGGGCCGTCCTCGGCGATCGTGTCCTGCAACGACTTCGACGCGACGTATTCCATGACGATCCACGGGTCGCCGTCGGTGCGCAGCACGTCGAAGATGCGGACCACGTTGACGTTGTTGAGCCGGGCGATCGCCCGCGCCTCGCGCAACGAGCGCTCCCGCATCTCGCGGCGCTCGTCCGGGGTGAGGCCCGGCGGCGGCACCAGCTCCTTGATGGCGACGTCGCGGTGCAGCACCTCGTCCCGCGCCTTCCAGACGCGGCCCATGCCGCCCTGACCGAGCGGCGTGAGAAGCCGATACCGGTCAGCGACGAGTTGGGGAAGTGCGTTCGACATCGCAGAAACGGTACCCGGCCGCCCCGACGCGCACACCGCCGGCACGCCACTGTCTGCCGAAGGTCGAGTTCGCGACGCGTACCCTGGGTCCATGTCTGCCGAAGAGCCGATGTTCCGGGTCGTCCGTGGCGTGCCCACCGCCGAGGAGCTGGCCGCTCTGGTCGGCGCGATAGTGGTCCGCACCCGGCCCGTCGCCGCCGCCGCGCCACCCGTCGTGTCGCGATGGGCGCGCAGCGCGCGCCCGGTCGGCGCGACGCTCGCCGCCGGACCCGGCGCGTGGCGCGCCTCCGGCCTTCCCCGCTGAAACCTTCCCCGCGTACGCGAGCCCGGCCGGGACTGCCGGGATCCACGTGGAGCCATTAACCTCACTCAGGGAAACCGTGCGGTGACGGGCAGGGAGGTCCGATGATCCCGGAGGACAACCGGCCAGCCGGCTGGCTGCGTGACTACGGCGGCATCGAGGCCGACATCCGACAGATGAGGGAGTTCGCCGACCGACTCCAGGACGAGGTCACCCGCAACTACTCCCCTCACCTGTCCTACATCGCCGACGACATGAAGGCCCCGGTGCCCAACCCGGCCGACGCCTTCATCGAGCTGGTCCAGTTCCTTCAGGCCCACCACGAGACGCAGAAGGCCGCCGTCAGCGCCGTGTGGGACCTGGCACCCGCCACCGGCCGGCTCGCCGACGCCGCCGGCCGGATCGCCGCCCGCTACGACGACTCGGACGCCTTCTCCTCCGCCCGCGTCACCGACGTCGAACGGGCACTCGCCGCGCCCACCACAGCCGTCGCCCGCCCGACCCCGCCACTGGCCGACCCCACCGGCCCCGACCAGGGGCGGGTGGTCCTGCCGTGATCGAACGGGGCGGCGGACGCACCTCCGGGCTCACCGACTGGCGGCTCATGGACGTGCAGAGCATGTGGGCGTGCCTGCGGGACCAGGACACCGCCGGCCAGTGGAAACAGGTCGCCGGTTGGCGCAAGGTGTGCGACCTCGCCCTGGCGCACCTGGGCCGGCTCCGGGAATACCGGCGCGGGCTCGCCGAGGCGTGGCCGCCCGAGACCAACGCCGCCGCGCGGGCGTACGTCGGCGAACTCGACCAGCTCATCGACCGTGTGCAGCACACCCACGACGCGGCCGCCGCCAACTACGACGCGCTGGCCGCCGCCGCCCGCGCCATCGGCAGCGCCCGCACCGAGCTACAGCCGCTCTACGACGAGTACGCGACGAAGCTGCGGCAGAGGCAGGCGTACGAGGCGACGATCGCCGACCCGAAGGCGGTGGCGGGCAGCCGGTTGCCGGAACGGCCCCCGGTCACGGACGACGACCTGGAGCAGTTGAACGTAAGGGCGCGTGGGCTGATGACGGGGCTGAGCGGAGAACTCCAGCAGGCCCAGGTGATGCTCCAACGCCCGCCAGCACCAGTGCGCCCCGGTCCCCGCGTTGACCAGCAACCAACAGATCCATATGCCAGCTCTGTTCCAGCTCCGGTGATTCCCCCCATCGTGGCGGTGCCAGTTTCACCACCCACCCAGGGGGATCTGCGCACACGAATCTCGATGCCGAGCCCTGGCCCCACTCCTGCGCCAGGGCCAGGGCCATCCTCAGCGCCCGTGATTGGTGCGGGTCCAATCCTGGGCAACGCCAGCGGAATTGCCGTCCAACCGCCACCTCTCGGATCTACGCCTCCTCCTGTGCAAGCAGCCCCCGGGAGTGGGGCGAACATCGTTCTGCCCCCGCCACCTCCGAGCCAAGTCGCACGCATGGATCAGCCCGGCTCGAATGCGCTTTCGGGCAAGTCCGGATACCCGCAGCCGCCGATGCGGACAACGCCAACCAACGGGGTGATCGGAAACCACATCACGACCAATCCTCCCAGCGCAGGAATGACACCCCGCCGCTCAACCCCCTTCAACGGAGTTATTGGGGGCGGCAGCGCCGGCACAGCACCGTCGGGCGCCGCAGGATCTCGCCCCAGTTCTGGCAAAGGGCCCTACATTGGGGCCCACGGCACACCTCCGATCGGCGGCTCCCCAGGTGCCCCCAGCGCAATTAGAAGGCAAGGACTCAAGAGCGGCGGGGAATCCACCCAGAGCAACTGGGACCCAGATAATCCTTGGGAAGTGAAGCGTGGAGTGGAACCTATCCTAGAAACACCCGAGGATGGACCGATCGATCCTGGCCCCGCAATAGGATTCGACCGGTGATTCTGTTTTCTTCCCAGGCATTCGGACTAGCAATAGCCGTTATTGCGATGTCGTGGATACCACCCTCCGGAACATCCGCGATCGAAAACGATGACGGGCTCGCAAGAATCCGCTCCGATCAGTGGCATTTGAATTTTCTGGGCATTTCGGCCGCGCATCAGATTTCCCAGGGTCAGGGTGTAGTTGTGGCAGTTCCTGACACCGGCGTCGATCCCCATCCTGACCTTAGAGACAACCTACTTCAGGGAAAAGATGTCATAGCCGGCGGAAACGGCAGCGGCACACGGGACAGCAATAGCCACGGCACCGGGATGGCTGGCCTTATTGCAGCCCACGGCAGAGGGGGCAATCTTGGCGCACTCGGGGTAGCCCCTAGAGCCAAGATACTACCTATCCTCGACACTCCAGCTAGCGGACTGGGCCAGCCCGACGATTTAGCCGCAAGCATCGAGTATGCCGTCACTCAGCATGTGGATATAATCAGCATCTCAGCAGCAAGCATTCCTACCAGCAGGCTGCAGACGGCGATAACCAACGCATTGAAAGCAGATATCGTAGTAGTGGCCGCTGTCGGTAACAGCCCACGCGAAAGCGCAGTCAGTTATCCAGCATCCGAGCAAGGCGTTATTGCTGTGGGCGGAGTTGACGCGCGCGGCTTTCACGCAGAATCTTCAGTTACAGGCACGGAGGTTTCAGTCGTCGCTCCGGCAGTTGACATCTACAGCACAGGCATCTCAGGCAGGTACCGTCGAAGCACCGGCACCTCGGACGCCACGGCGATCGTCGCCGGCGCCGCCGCCCTGATCCGCTCCAAATATCCTGACCTGCCGGCTGCCGAGGTCGCGCATCGCCTCACCGCGACCGCCGTCGACAAGGGACCACCAGGCCGGGACGACGAGTACGGCTACGGCGTCATCGACCTGGTCGCCGCGTTGACCGCCGACGTACCCCCGATCGGTTTCGAGTCCACCGGGGTCACCGCGCCGGCCTCGACGGCGACCGCGCCCGGCGGCGGCGACGGCGGAAGCACCGCCCGGGGCCTGGCGACCCTCGGGGTGCTGCTGGCCGCAGGTGGCGGTTATCTGGTCTGGCGTCGCCGTCGCCGTGCCGGCGACCCGCCGCCGAGGATCAGCCGGTAGCGTCGCAAGGGTGTCGACCTCCGTGCCGTTGCGCCTCGTCCTCGCCTCGCAGAGTCCTGCCCGCCGCAAGCTGCTCCAGGCCGCCGGGATCGAGCCCGACGTGCTGGTCAGCGGCGTCGACGAGTCGCAGGTGGTCAGCGACCGGGCGGAGGACCTCTGCCTGGAACTCGCGCGGCTGAAGGCGCGGGCCGTGCTCGGCCGGCTGCGGCCCGCCGCGGACGAGCGCACGCTTGTGCTCGGCTGCGACTCGGTGCTCGCGTTCGACGGCGAGATCCTGGGCAAGCCGGCCGACGCGGCCGATGCCACCCGGCGGTGGCAGCGGATGCGTGGGCGCAGCGGTGTCCTGCACACCGGGCACTGCCTGATCGACGTGTCGCACGAGGCGCGCGCCGAGGCGGTGGCGTCGACCACCGTGCACTTCGCCGACATCAGCGACGAGGAGATCACTGCCTACGTCGCGACCGGCGAGCCGCTGGCGGTGGCCGGCGCGTTCACCATCGACGGGCTGGGCGGCGCGTTCCTGACCGGCATCGAGGGTGATCCGGGCACGGTGGTGGGGCTTTCCCTGCCGCTGCTGCGCCGGCTCCTCGCCGACCTGGAGCTGCGCCTGGTCGACCTGTGGACGAAGGTCGCGCCGGGGGGCCAGGAGATCGAGCATCTCGGCTAACGTCCGGGCATGACCACGAAGCCGTTGCCGCTGACCCCGGAACTGCACGCCTACCTGGTGGCCCACGGGTCCGCCCCGGACGACGTCGTCCGGGAGTTGGCCGAGGAGACCCGTGCGGCGCTGCCCGCCGAGGCCGACATGCAGGTGGCGCCGGAGCAGGCGGCGTTCCTCACCTTCCTGACCCGGCTGCTCGGCGTGCGGCAGGCGGTGGAGGTGGGCACGTTCACCGGCCTGTCCTCGCTGGCGATCGCCCGTGGGCTGGCCGAGGGCGGCCGGCTGACCTGCTTCGACATCTCCGAGGAGTACACCGGGGTGGCCCGGCGCTACTGGGCCCGGGCGGGGGTCGAGGACCGGATCGAGTTGCGCATCGGTCCGGCCGCGGAGACGCTGCGCGAGTTGCCCCGGGAGCGTCACCTCGACTTCGCGTTCATCGACGCCGACAAGGTCGGTTACCCGGTCTACTGGGACGAGCTGGTCCCCCGGATGCGTCCCGGTGGGGTGATCGCGGTCGACAACACGCTGCGCGCCGGCCGGGTGCTCGCCCCGCGCAACGCGGACGACCGGGCCATCGCCGCGTTCAACGACGCGGTGGTCGCGGACGTCCGCGTCGAGGCGGTCATGCTGTCGATCGCCGACGGGGTCACGCTCGCCCGGGTGCGCTGAGCCGGGGGTCACGCCGGCTCGGGGCGCAGCGCTCGCCCCAGCCGCCCGGTCAGCAGCACCGCCACCACGATGAACGCGGGCAGCAGCAGGAAGGCCGCGTGCGGTCCGACGCCGTCGGCCACCCGGCCGAGCGCCACCGGTGCGATCCCGAAACCAACTGCCATCGAGTACGACGACCAGCCCGCCGCCCGGTCGGCGGCCCCGCCGGCCACCGCGAGCGCGATGGCGGTCGCCAGCGGGTAGTGCAGCGCGTTGCCCAGGCCGAGCACGACCAGACCGGCCACCGCGAGCCAGCCGACCGGGCTCGCCCAGAACAGCGTGAACCCGGCGAGGGAGACGGTGAACGCGCCGAGCAGCAGCGGCACCGGCGACCAGCGGAGCGCGGCCCGGCCACCGGCGAGCCGGCCGACGAACATGCCGCAGACGATCGCCGCCACGGCGGCCGACGCCCCGCCGGCGCTCAGCCCGGCGTGGGTGCGGAGCACGTCGGCGGTCCACAGCGACAGGCAGACCTCGATCGACCCGGTGACGGCCATCAACACCCAGGCGATCCAGTACGCGCGCGGCAGCCGCCCCGAACCCGCCCGGACCCCCTGATCGTCGCCGCTGGGCGTCGCGCGCGCACCGTCCGGGATCTCGGGCTGCCCGGCCTCCGGGCGCGCGCCGTCGGGGCCGCCGGCCACCGCGACGATGCCCGCCGCGGCGGGCACCGAACGGACCGCCGGGGCCACGACGGGGTGGGCGGTAGCCGCGGCAGCGGGAGCGCGCTTCGGTCGGCGTACCCGGAAGGTCACGGCGGTGAGCGCGACGAGCGCGATCAGCCCGACCTCGACGGCCATCACCGGTCGCCAGCCGAGGCCGTCGCCGACGGTGACGCCGATGGTCAGCGGCGCCAGGATGCCCATGCCGGCGCAGACGGCGTTGGCCTCGGTGAGCGCGGCCGGGGCGGCGGGGCCGTGCCGGGCGGTGAGCAGCACGTTGACGCCGCTGATCACCATCATGCCGAAGGTGGCGACGACCGCGACGGCGGCGATGGTGGCGGGCAGCGGGCGGAGCAGGCCGAGCGCGGTGACGCCGACGGCCACGCCGGCCAGGCCGAGCCAGACGGCCGCGCCGCGTCCGAGGCGGCGGGCGACCGGGGCGAAGAGCGCGCCGCCGGCCAGCGCGCCGACCGCGATGCCGGTGCTGTGCAGGCCGGCCACCGCGGCGCTGGTGCCCTGCTCGTCGCGGAGCAGCGGTACGACCGGGCCGAACCCGTAGAGGAAGAAGCCCCAGAGGCCGAGCTGGGCGTAGGTCAGCCAGGTGGTCCGGTCACGGGTGAGGCGGGGCACCGGCCCGACGCTACGCGCGCGTGACCGGCACCCCGCCTGGGCTCCCCGGTTGTTAAGCGGGGCCCCTTCCTCTACCGAATGCGTTAAAAGGGGGCCCCGCCTTTCACCTCACGCTGCGGGCGAACTGGCGGGCCGCCCAGACGACGCCGGCGACGGCGAGCACGGCGATGATGCCGAGCCCCTGCCAGACCTTGTCGTTGCCCAGGTCGCCCCCGAACAGGGCGCGGGTCCCGTCGACCGCCCAGGAGAACGGGTTCCACTTGGCGACGCCCTGCAACCAACCGGGTGCGAAGGTGAGCGGCAGCAGGATGCCGGAGAGCAGCAGCACCGGCTGCGCGACGGTGTTCATCAGCGGGGCCAGCGCGTCCTCGCTCTTGACCTTGAGGGCGACGCCGTAGGAGACGGCCGAGGTCATCAGCGCGATGAGGGCGAGCATCAGGTAGGCCAGGAGCAGGTAGCCGATGAACACCCGCAGGTCGAACAGGAGCGCCAGCAGCGTGATGATGACCGCCTGCGCGATGAGCGAGACCACGTCGCGCAGGGCGCGCCCGAGCAGCAGGGCGAGCCGGCTGACCGGGGTGACCCGGGAGCGTTCGATGACGCCGGCGCGCAGCTCGGCGATCAGGCCGAAGCCCTGGAACAGGCCGCCGAAGATGGCCAGCAGCACCAGCAGGCCGGGTACGAAGATCTTGTAGGCGGCGGCCTGGGTGGGCGCGTTCAGCGCCGGCTTGAGCAGCGGGGCGAAGAGCAGCAGGTACATCACCGGCTGGAAGACGCCGACGAAGACCCAGACCGGGTTGCGCAGCAGCAGTTGCGCCTGGCGCTGGAAGATCAGCCAGGTGTCGCGGGCGAGTTTCATGACAGCTTCTCCGGTGGTCAGGACTCGCGCAGCGAGCGGCCGGTCTTGGTGAGGAAGACGTCGTCGAGGCTGGGGCGGTGCAGCTCGATCGAGCGCAGCTCCAGCCCGGCGTGGTCGAGGCGACGCAGCACCTGCGGGATGGCGACGGCGCCCTCGTCGACGTAGAGGCGCAGACCGCCCTCGTCGGCGGTCTCCAGCTTGGTCACGTACGCCTCGGTGTCGAGCAGTTGCGCGGCCTGCGGGGTGGTCGCGGCGTCCAGGCCGACGATCACCACCTCGCCGGAGATCTCGCGCTTCAGCTCGGTCGGCGTGCCCTCCGCGACCACCTCGCCGTGATCCATGATCGCGATGCGGTCGCAGAGCGCGTCGGCCTCGTCGAGGTAGTGCGTGGTGATGAAGACGGTCATCCCCTCGGTGCGCAGCCGGCGGATCTCGTCCCACATGTGCGCGCGGCTCTGCGGGTCAAGGCCGGTGGTCGGCTCGTCCAGGAAGACGATCTTCGGTTCGTGGATGATGCCGAGCGCGATCTCGACCCGCCGGCGCTGGCCGCCGGAGTAGGTCTTGCACTTGCGGTCGGCGTATTCGCTGAGCTGGAAGGCGTCCAGCGCGCGGACGGCGCGCCGGTTGGCGTCGGCCTTGGAGATGCCGTAGAGGCGGGCCTGGAGCACCAGCTCCTCGCGGGCGCTCGACTCGTCCCAGGTGCTGCCGCCCTGGGGCACGTAGCCGATCCGGCGGCGCACCCCGGCCGGGTCCTTGAGCAGGTCGGCGCCGGCGACGGTGGCCTGACCGCCGTCCGGCTCGATGAGGGTGGCGAGCATCCGCAGGGTGGTGGTCTTGCCGGCGCCGTTGGGTCCGAGGAAGCCGAAGATCTCCCCCTCGGCGACGTCGAGGTTGACGCCGCGCACCGCGTCCACGGTCTTCTTCTCGCGACCCGCGCGGGAGCGGAACGACTTCCGCAGCCCCCTGGTCTCGATCATTTCTGCTCCTGGTCGTCCGGGCCGGGGTCGCCCGGCCGCCGGTCAGCGGTTCGCGTCGAGGCTAACGCGATATAACTCTTCTAGTCAATGTTGATTATTCCGTGTCTCCGTCGGTCCAGCCGGACCAGCCCTCCGCGCGCTCCATCCCCGCGGGCAGGTACGACACCCCCGACTCGATCCGCTCCGCGATCCGCTCGCACCACGCCGTCTCGGCCTCCGCCCGGGCCAGCCACAGCTCGAACATCCAGCCCACGTGCACCGGCTTGCGGGTGCGTACCCAGTCGGAGTCCAGCGACGCACGCATCGACTCGACTCCGGCGCGCAGCAGGTTGGCCCGGTTGCGCAGCGCCGCCGCGGCCTCGTCGCGCGGCAGGGCCGGCAGGAACGAGAACGCCACCGCGAACGGGTCCGGCGACTCGTGCACCTGCCACCACTGCCCCCGCAGCAACGTCTCGAACTCGTCCTCACCCTTCGGCGTCACCTCGTACGTGGTGCGGGCCGGGCGGGCGCCCACCTGCTCGACCGAGACCGTCCGCAGCAGCCCCTCGTCGGTGAGTTTGCGCAGCGCGTGGTAGATCGAACCCGGCTGCACGTTGGCCCACTTGTCCGCGCTCCAACTCAGCAGCTCGCGGCGCACGTCGTAGCCGTGCACCGGTTGCATCCACCTGACCAGGCCCAGAATCATCATTCGCGTCGCCGACACCGGACAAGCGTAATAGCCAAGTTTGACTACAGTGCGACATCCCACACTGAGCGATCGTTAGGGCCAGCAAGCCGGCCGATACACTCCCGGCATCGACCTCCCGGGAGGAGCCCTCAAGGTGCGCAAGGTCCTCATCGCCAACCGCGGCGAGATCGCCGTCCGCGTCATCCGCGCCTGCCGCGACGCCGGGCTCGCAAGCGTCGCCGTCTACGCGGACTCCGACCGGGACGCCCTGCACGCCACGCTCGCCGACGTCGCGTACGCCCTGGGCGGCGACACCGCCGCCGACAGCTACCTGCGCATCGACAAGCTGATCGACGTGGCGGCCCGGGCCGGCGCGGACGCGGTGCACCCCGGCTACGGCTTCCTCTCCGAGAACGCCGACTTCGCCCAGGCCGTCCTCGACGCCGGGCTGACCTGGATCGGCCCCACCCCGCAGGCGATCCGCGACCTGGGTGACAAGGTCACCGCCCGGCACATCGCCCAGCGCGCCGGCGCCCCGCTGGTGCCCGGCACGCCGGACCCGGTGGCCGGCGCCGACGAGGTGACCGCGTTCGCCACCGAGCACGGTCTGCCGGTGGCCATCAAGGCGGCCTTCGGCGGCGGCGGTCGCGGCCTCAAGGTCGCCCGCACCATGGAGGAGATCCCGCACCTGTTCGAGTCGGCCACCCGCGAGGCGGTCGCCGCGTTCGGCCGGGGCGAGTGCTTCGTCGAGCGCTACCTCGACCAGCCCCGCCACGTCGAGGCGCAGGTGCTCGCCGACCAGCACGGCAACGTGATCGTGGTCGGCACCCGGGACTGCTCGCTCCAGCGCCGGCACCAGAAGCTCGTCGAGGAGGCGCCCGCGCCGTTCCTCACCGACGCCCAGCGCGCCCAGATCCACGACAGCGCCAAGGCGATCTGCCGGGAGGCCGGTTACCACGGCGCCGGCACGGTGGAATACCTGGTCGGCGCGGACGGCACCATCTCCTTCCTGGAGGTCAACACCCGGCTCCAGGTCGAGCACCCGGTGACCGAGGAGACCGCCGGCATCGACCTGGTCCGCGAGCAGTTCCGCATCGCCGACGGCGAGAAGCTGCGCATCACCGAGGACCCGACGCCGCGCGGGCACGCCATCGAGTTCCGGATCAACGGCGAGGACCCGGGCCGCAACTTCCTGCCCGCCCCGGGCACCGTCACCGCGCTGCGGCTGCCCAGCGGCCCTGGCGTCCGGGTGGACACCGGCATCTCGGCCGGCGACGTGATCGGCGGCAACTTCGACTCGCTGCTCGCCAAGGTGATCATCGTCGGCGAGACGCGCACCGAGGCGCTGGAGCGGGCCCGCCGGGCGCTGGACGAGATGGTCGTCGACGGCATGGCCACCGCGCTGCCCTTCCACCGCCTGGTGGTCCGGGACGCGGCGTTCACCAGCGAGCCGTTCACCGTGCACACCCGGTGGATCGAGACCGAGTTCGACAACACCGTGCCGGCCTTCACCGCCGCCGCCGGCGCCGCCGAGGCGCCGGCCGAGCGCGAGACCGTCGTGGTCGAGGTGGCCGGCAAGCGGATCGAGGTGGTCCTCCCCGCCGGCCTCGGCGCGGGTACGGCGGCCGCGGCGCCCGCCGCGCGCAAGCCGGCCCGCCGGGGCGGTACGGGCAAGGCCGGCGCCGCGGTCGGCGGGGACACGCTCGCCTCCCCGATGCAGGGCACCATCGTCAAGATCGCCGTGGCCGACGGCGACACGGTCGCCGAGGGTGACCTGGTCGTGGTGCTGGAGGCGATGAAGATGGAGCAGCCGCTGCACGCGCACAAGGCCGGCACGGTGAGCGGCCTGGCCGCCGAGGTCGGCGCGGTGATCACCGCAGGCGCCCCCATCTGCACCATCGAGGGGTAAGGAAGGGCCCCCTGTTAACGCCTCCGGTAGAGGCGGGGCCCCTTCTTAACACCTCGGGCGGCGGGTGGTCTGGGCCACCAGCGGCGGCGGGGAGCGCCGGGAGCGGGAATGATGGCCGGGTGCGGTTCCTTCATGGCGCGGTCCCCGCGCACGACCTGACCTACAACGACGTCTTCATGGCGCCCAACCGCTCGGAGGTGGGCTCCCGGCTCGACGTCGACCTGTCCTCCGGCGACGGCACCGGCACCACCGTGCCGCTGGTGGTGGCGAACATGACCGCCGTCGCCGGCCGGCGGATGGCCGAGACGGTCGCCCGGCGCGGCGCGGTCGCGGTGATCCCGCAGGACATCCCGATCGAGGTCGTCGCGAACGTGGTCGGCTGGGTCAAGCAGCGACACCTGGTGCACGACACGGCGATCACGCTCGGCCCGACCGACACCGTCGGCGACGCCATCCACCTGCTGCCCAAGCGCGCGCACGGCGCGGTGATCGTGGTCGACGAGGGTGGTCGCCCGGTCGGCGTGGTGACCGAGGCGGACACCGTCGGGGTGGACCGGTTCGCCCAGCTCCGGCACGTGATGTCCACCGAGCTGCACACGGTGCCGGCGGACGCGGACCCGCGTACCGGATTCGAACGGTTGTCGGCGGGCCGGCGGCGGCTCGCGCCGGTGGTGGACGCGGACGGCCGGCTGGTCGGCGTGCTGACCCGCGCCGGCGCGCTGCGCGCGACGCTCTACACGCCGGCGGTGGACGACCGGGGCCGGTTGCGCATCGCGGCGGCGGTCGGGATCAACGGCGACGTCACCGGCAAGGCCGCCGCGCTGCTGGAGGCCGGGGTGGACACGCTCGTCGTGGACACCGCGCACGGGCACCAGGAGCGGATGATGCAGGCGCTGCGGGCGGTCCGCAAGCTCGACCCGGGCGTCCCGGTCGCGGCCGGCAACGTGGTCACTGCCGACGGGGTACGCGACCTGGTCGAGGCCGGCGCCGACATCGTGAAGGTGGGGGTCGGACCGGGCGCGATGTGCACCACCCGGATGATGACCGGGGTGGGTCGTCCGCAGTTCTCGGCGGTGCTCGACTGCGCGGCGGCGGCCCGCTCGCTGGGCCGGCACGTCTGGGCCGACGGCGGCGTGCGCCACCCCCGGGACGTGGCGCTGGCGCTGGCCGCGGGCGCCTCGAACGTGATGGTCGGCTCCTGGTTCGCCGGCACCTACGAGTCCCCCGGCGACCTCTACACCGACGCCGACGGCAGGCGCTACAAGGAGAGCTTCGGGATGGCCTCGTCCCGGGCGGTGAGCGCGCGGACCGCCGAGGACAGCGTGTTCGACCGGGCCCGGAAGGCGATCTTCGAGGAGGGCATCTCCTCGGCCCGGATGTACCTGGACCCGAACCGGCCGGGCGTCGAGGATCTGATCGACGAGATCGTCTCCGGGGTGCGCAGCGCGTTCACCTACGCCGGCGCGCGCACCCTGGACGAGTTCCACGACCGGGCGCTGGTGGGCGTGCAGAGCACCGCCGGCTACACCGAGGGCATGCCGTTGCCGACGAGTTGGTGACCGTTCAGGAGAAGAGCCGGCCGACCACCGCACGGGCGGCCGGCTCGGGGTCGGCGCCCACCCGGCCAGGGAGGGCGCCGGCCAGCCACAGCTCGGCGAAGCCGTGCGCGATCGACCAGGCGGCCAGGGCGTCCGTGTCGGGCTCCCGGCCGGTGTGCCGGGACACGCCGCCGCGCAGCAGCTTTCCGGTCCGCTCCCGGGCCGCCAGCAGCTCCGGGTCGTCGGCCCGGTAGAGGTCCGGACGGAACATCACGTCGAAGTGCGCGCGGTGCCGGACCGCGAAGACGACGTACGCGACGCCGCTCTCCCGGAAGTCGTCGCCCGCTGCCCGCAGCGCCTCGCCGAGCAGGTCGAAGCCCTGCGTGGCGAGCGCGGTGAGCAGCCCCGCCTTGTCACCGAAGTGATGCGCGGGCGCCGCGTGCGAGACGCCGGCCCGGCGGGCGAGGTCGCGCAGGCTCAGCGCGGACGGCCCGGATTCGGCGATCGCCTCGACTGCGGCGGTGAGCAACGCTTGGCGCAGGTCACCGTGGTGGTAGGAGCGGGAGGACGTCATGACCCCACCATATCTTGTCATTGACAAGATTGATCGACGGCGGCAATCTTGTCGGTGACAAGATATGTCGACGGAGGGATCACCCGTGGCGCCCCTGATCGCACTTCTCGCCGGCACCGTCGTGGCCCGGATCGCCGGCCTTCTCGGCGTGGACGCGCTCGACGGCTGGCATCCCGCACTGCGGGTCGGCCTGGCGCTGATGTTCCTCCTGACCGGGACGGCCCACTTCACCTCGCGGCGATCCGACCTGATCGCGATGGTCCCGCCGGCGCTTCCCCGGCCGGACCTGCTGGTGACGCTCACCGGCGTACTCGAACTCGCCGGCGCGGTCGCCCTGCTGCCGCCGGCGACCGCGCGCTGGGCGGCCGCCGGCCTGGCACTGCTGGTGCTTGCCTTGTTTCCGGCCAACGTCTCGGCCGCCCGCCGGCGGCTGACACTCGCCGGCCGGCCGGTTACTCCGCTCGCCGCGCGGACGGCACTCCAGGTCGTCTTCGTGGCCGCCGCGCTCGCGGTCGCCCTGGGCGACTGAGCGCGCTCGGGGCCGCCGCCCACCGGGCCGGTTCCCCCGCTCCGGCCGACGGGGTGCTGGGCGTCAGGTGTTAACAGGGGCCCCCTCCTCTACCGAATGCGTTAAGCGGGGGCCCTTCCTTTCACCCAGGCGCAGGCAGGCGAGCAGGCCGATCAGCAGGAAACCGGCGGCGGTGAACGCGGCGTACCGGGTGGCGTCGGAGAACGCCTCCTTCGCCTCCTCGGCGATCGGCGCGGTACGCGGGTCCGCCGCCAGCCCGGTGATCGCCGCGCCGGCGCTCTCCTTCACCGCGGTCACCACCTGGTCCCGCCCGGCCGGGTCGAGGCCGGGCTGGTCGGCCAGCCGGTCGCCGAGCAGCCCGCCGAGGCCGGCGAAGAGCACGGTGCCGAGCACCGCGATGCCGAGCGCGGAGCCCACCTGCCGGGCGGTGCTCTGCAGGCCGGAGCCCTGCCCGCTGCGTCGCACCGGCACCTCGGCCAGGGAGACGCCGGTGAGCTGGGCGGTGGCCAGGCCGACGCCGACGCCGTAGACGAAGAGGAACGCCACCGGCGCCCACCAGCGGGTGTCCGGCGCGACGACGAGGCCGAGACCGGCCACGCCGACCAGTTCGGCGGCGACGCCGAGCTGCACCACCCGGGCGGCGCCCCAGCGCTGGGTGAGCGGCGCGCCGATGCCGCTGGCCAGGAAGCTGCCGACGGCGAGCGGCAGCAGCGCCAGGCCGGTGCGGAAGGCGCTGTAGCCGAGCACGTTCTGGAACCACAGTGGCAGCGCGAAGAGCAGGCCGAACTCGCCCAGGCTGACGATCGCGGCGGCGAGGATGCCGTTGCGGAACGAGCCGATGCCGAACAGCGACAGGTCGAGCAGCGCGGGCCGGCCGGCCCGGTTGCGGCGGACCTGCTGGGCCAGGAAGAGCCCGAGCGCGGCGAGTCCGGCCAGCGCGGCCACCGGGACCGGCGAGATCGAGGCGGTCCAGTCCAGGCCGAACAGGCTGAACGGACGCTCCCGCTCCCACCAGCCGTAGGTGCGGCCCTCGATCAGCGCGAACACCACACCGGTCATGCCGACCACGGAGAGCAGCGCGCCGAGCAGGTCGACGCCGCGTTCGGCGCGGTCGTCCCGGGACTCGGCGACGAGCAGCAGGGTGCCGACGATCACGGCGAGGCTGACCGGGACGTTGATCCCGAACGCCCACCGCCAGGAGTACGTGGTGGTGAGCCAGCCGCCGAGCAGCGGCCCGAGCGCCGCCGCGCCGCCGATGGTGGAACCCCAGACGGCGAACGCGATGCCCCGCTCCCGGCCGGTGAAGTTGGCGTTGAGCAGGGAGAGCGAGGTGGGCAGCATCATCGCGCCGCCGATGCCCTGGAGCACCCGGCCGCCGATCAGCGCCTCGCCGGAACCGGCGACCGCCGCCAGCACGCTGGCGACCACGAAGACGCTCACCCCGACGACGAACATCCGCCGCCGCCCGGACCGGTCGGCGAAGCGGCCGGCGACCAGCAGCAGCGACGCGAAGACCAGGGTGTACGCCTCCTGGACCCACTGGGCGTCGGTGGCGGTGATCTCCAGGTCCCGGATGATCTGCGGCACCGCGACGTTCACGATGGTGGCGTCCACGATGATCATGGCGACGCCGAGGCTGATGGCGAGCAGCCCGAACCAGCGTCCGCGCCCGTCGCTGCGCATTGCGCCCTCCCCCTTTAGCTAGATTTTCTAGCTACCCGAGATGCTAGCTTTAACCCGTGGAGGGGTCGCCGTCAACCGGAGCGGCCGGGCCGCCGCCGAGCAGCGAGGCCGCCCGCGCCCTGCGCGACGTGCTGCGGATCGCCGGGGACACCCGGGCCGCGCTGGCCCGCCGGCTGGGCCTCGGCGCGACCGACGCCGCGGCCATCGACCACCTGGTGTCCAGCCCCGAACCGCTGGGCCCGGTCGAGCTGGGCAACCGGCTCGGCATCCGGTCCGCGTCCGCCACCACGCTCGTCGACCGGCTGGTGCGGGCCGGCCACGTCGCCCGCGCGCCGCACCCGCACGACCGCCGGCGGCTCAGCCTCCAGGTGACGGAGCACGCCGTCGGCGAGGTGCTGGAGGCGCTGCGCCCGATGCTCGTCGGCGTCGACCGGGCGGTCGCCCGACTCACCCCCGAGCAGGCCGAGGCCACCGCGGCGTTCCTGCGCGAGGTCGCCGACGTGATGCGCGAGTACGTGGCGACCGCGCCGGACGAGCCCGCGACGCCCCGGCGCACCAGCTCAGACCCCGACTGAGGACCTTCTCAGAAATTAGTTTGGGGCCTGATGATTCGGGCGCTAATCTAGCGCCCGTGAACATGGGACCGCTCGTCCGCTTCCCCGACGCGCTGCAGCACGCGCCGCTCGGCCGGCTCGTCTCCATCGCCGGCCACGTCGTCGAGCAGCACTGGGGGCGCTACCTGGCCGAGCACCACGGACTCACCTCCGCCGGCATGCGCGTGCTGATGATCCTGCTGCGCTCCGGCGACGTCACCCACCGGGAGATGGCGGAGCTGTGCTTCGTCCGGCCGGCCACCCTCACCGGCATCGTCGACACCCTGGAACGGGACGGCTTCGTCGTCCGCCGGCGCAGCCCCGAGGACCGGCGCACGGTCCAGCTCACGCTCACCGACAAGGGCCAGGAACAAGCCCGCGCGATCATCGACATGATCCACAGCGACCGGCCGCTGACCTCGGTCGACGCCGACCCGGCCAAGCGGGCGGTCATCCGCGAGTTCCTGACCGAAATCATCACCGGCATGTCCGACGGGGACCTCCGTCGGTTGAACCGGGACAGCGAGTCCGACACCGAGTCGCCAACGGGGAGACATCCGTGCTGATCCGCCTGCTCCGCACACACCTACGCCCGTACCGACGACTACTGGCCGCCGTGGTGGCGTTCCAGTTCGTCGGCACGATGGCCTCGCTCTACCTGCCCAGCCTGAACGCCGACATCATCGACCGCGGCGTCGCCCGCGGCGACACCGACGAGATCCTGCGGACGGGCGGGTGGATGCTGGTGGTCAGCCTGCTCCAGATCGCCTGCTCGATCGCCGCCGTCTACCTCGGCGCGAAGACCGCGATGGGCTTCGGCCGGGACGTCCGGGCAGCCATCTTCGGGCACGTCAACCGCTTCTCCGCCCGCGAGGTCGCCCGCTTCGGCGCGCCGTCGCTGATCACGCGCAACACCAACGACGTCCAGCAGGTGCAGATGCTGGTGCTGCTGAGCTGCACCATGCTGGTGGCCGCGCCGATCATGAGCGTGGGCGGCGTGGTGATGGCGCTGCGCGAGGACGTCGGGCTCTCCTGGCTGATGCTGATCTGCGTACCGGTGCTGGCCGTCGCGCTGGGCCTGATCATCCGCCGGATGGTGCCGGGCTTCCGGCTCATGCAGACCCGCATCGACACCGTCAACCGGGTGCTGCGCGAGCAGATCACCGGCATCCGGGTGGTCCGGGCCTTCGTCCGCGAGCCGTACGAGACGGACCGCTTCCGGGTGGCCAACACCGAGCTGACCGCGACCGCGCTGCGCATCGGCCGGCTCCAGGCGCTGATCTTCCCGATCGTGATGCTGGTGCTCAACGTCTCCAGCGTCGCGGTGCTCTGGTTCGGCGCCGGCCGGGTCGACTCCGGTCAGATCCAGATCGGCGCGCTGACCGCGTTCCTGGCCTACCTGATGCAGATCCTGATGGCGGTCATGATGGCCACCTTCATGCTGATGATGGTGCCCCGCGCCGCGGTCTGCGCGGAACGCATCGAGGAGGTGCTGGACACCGAGTCGTCGGTGGTGCCGGCGTCCGACCCGGTCACCGAGGTCACCGGCCACGGCGAGCTGGAGCTGCGCGGGGCCGGCTTCCAGTACCCCGGCGCCACCGCCCCGGTGCTGCACGACATCTCGTTCCGCGCCCACCCGGGCCGCACCACGGCGATCATCGGGTCCACCGGCGCCGGCAAGACCACGCTGCTGACGCTGATCCCCCGGCTGGTTGACCCGACCGCCGGCGCGGTCCTGGTCGACGGCGTGGACGTGCGGGAGCTGGCCCCGGACGAGCTGTGGCGGCGGATCGGGCTGGTGCCGCAGCGGCCGTACCTGTTCAGCGGCACGGTGGCGAGCAACCTGCGCTACGGCAACCCGGAGGCCACCGACGCGGACCTGTGGGCGGCCCTGGAGATCGCCCAGGCGCGCGACTTCGTGAGCGAGATGCCCGGCGGGCTGGACGCGCCGATCGCGCAGGGCGGCACGAACGTCTCGGGCGGCCAGCGGCAACGCCTGGCCATCGCCCGCGCGCTGGTACGCAAACCGGAGATCTACCTCTTCGACGACTCCTTCTCCGCGCTCGACCTCGGCACGGACGCCCGGCTGCGGGCCGCCCTCAAACCGGTCACCGCGGACGCGGCGGTGGTGATCGTGGCCCAGCGGGTCTCCACGATCGTCGACGCCGACCAGATCATCGTGCTCGAGGACGGGGGTGTCGTCGGGATGGGACGACACGAGGAACTGCTCGCCGACTGCCCCACGTACGCCGAGATCGTGGCGTCCCAGCAGACTGCGGGGGTGACCGCATGAAACAGGCCGTGCCCCAGCAGCAGAAGGCGGAGCCGACGCGGCTGCCGCCGGGCGGGCGGCGACCGGGCGGCCCGCCGCACATGAGCATGGGCATGCCGGCCGAGAAGGCGATGAACTTCGGGCCGTCGGCACGCCGGCTGCTGGGACGGCTGCGTCCGTACCGGCTCCGGCTCACCGGCGTGCTCGCGCTGGCCCTGGCCAGCGTCGGGCTCAGCGTCGTCGGGCCGAAGGTGCTCGGCCACGCCACCGACATCATCTTCAGCGGGGTGATCGGGCGGCAGCTCCCGCCCGGCACCACCACCGAGGCGGCGGCGCAGGCGGCCCGCGCCGAGGGCAACGGCAACTTCGCCGACATGCTGGCCCGGATGGACGTGATCCCCGGCGTGGGCATCGACTTCGACGCGCTGGGCCGGGTGCTGGCGTTCGCGGTGGTGCTCTACATCGGCGCGAGCATCCTCCAGTGGGCGCAGGGCTGGGTGCTCAACGGCGTGGTGCAGGGCACCGTGCTGAAGCTGCGCGCCGACGTGGAGCACAAGCTCAACCGGCTGCCGCTGCCCTACTTCGACAAGCAGCCGCGCGGGGAACTGCTGAGCCGGGTCACCAACGACATCGACAACGTGTCGCAGACGCTCCAACAGACGCTGAGCCAGTTGCTCACGTCGCTGCTCACCGTCGTCGGCGTACTCGGGATGATGTTCTGGATCTCGCCGTTGCTGGCGGTCGTCGCGCTTGTCGCGGTGCCGCTCTCGGTGATCGTCACCGGCCGGATCGCCAAGCGGTCGCAGGGCAAGTTCATCGCCCAGTGGAAGCACACCGGCGAGCTGAACGGCCAGATCGAGGAGGCGTACACCGGGCACGAGCTGGTCAAGGTGTTCGGCCGGCAGAAGGAGGTCGAGGCCGCCTTCCACGCCAAGAACGAGGAGCTGTTCAAGGCCAGCTTCGGCGCCCAGTTCGTCTCCGGGATCATCATGCCGGCGATGTTCTTCATCGGGAACCTCAGCTACGTCGCGATCGCGGTGGTCGGCGGCCTCCGGGTGGCCTCCGGCGCGATGAGCCTCGGCGACGTGCAGGCGTTCATCCAGTACTCGCGGCAGTTCACCCAGCCGCTGACCCAGGTCGCGTCGATGGCCAACCTGCTGCAGTCCGGGGTGGCCTCGGCCGAACGGGTGTTCGCCGTGCTCGACGCCGACGAGCAGAGCGCCGACCCGACCGAGCCGGCCCGGATCACCGACCCGCACGGCCGCGTCGAGTTCGAGCAGGTCTCCTTCCGGTACGACCCGGAGAAGCCGCTGATCGACGACCTCTCGCTGGTCGCCGAGCCCGGGCACACGGTGGCCATCGTCGGCCCCACCGGTGCCGGCAAGACGACCCTGGTCAACCTGGTCATGCGCTTCTACGAGCTGGACGCCGGACGGATCACCCTGGACGGGGTGGACATCAGCACGATGCGCCGGGACGACCTGCGCGGCCGGATCGGCATGGTGCTGCAGGACACCTGGCTCTTCGGCGGCACCATCCGGGACAACATCGCCTACGGGCGGCCGGACGCCACCGAGGAGGAGATCCTGGCCGCCGCGCAGGCCACCTTCGTGGACCGGTTCGTGCGCAGCCTGCCCGACGGCTACGACACCGTGATCGACGAGGAGGGCAGCAACGTCAGCGCCGGCGAGAAGCAGCTCATAACCATCGCCCGGGCATTCCTGGCCGAGCCGTCGCTGCTGATCCTGGACGAGGCGACCAGCTCGGTGGACACCCGGACCGAGGTGCTGCTGCAACGCGCCATGGCGGCGCTGCGCTCCGACCGGACCAGCTTCGTCATCGCGCACCGGCTCTCCACCATCCGCGACGCCGACCTGATCCTGATGATGGAGCGCGGCCGGATCGTCGAGCAGGGCACCCACGACCAGCTCGTCGCCGCCGGCGGGGCGTACGCCCGGCTCTACCGGGCGCAGTTCACCGGCGCGGTGATCTCCGACGAGGTGCCGGCGCCGGCCGGTACGCGCCCCGCCGGCGCACCGGTCGGGAACTGACGTGGACCCCGCGACAGCTTCGACGCCGGGCACCGCCCGGGTGACAGTCGGTCACCCGGGCGGCCCGGTCGGGTCAGGCCGGCGGGAGCAGGTCGGCCGACCGGCTCGCCACCACCGCGCCGACGAGGCGCAACGCGTCCGCCCGGGGCATCGGGTCGAGACCGCGCCCGTCGCGCAGGCGCAGCGAGACCGATCCGTCGGCCACCTCCCGGGCGCCCAGCACCCCGACGTACGGGATGCGACGGCGGGCCGCGTCCCGGACCCGGGCGCCCAGCGAACCCGACTCGTCCACCTCGGCCCGCAGCCCGGCCGCCTCGGCCTCCCGGCACAGCCGCCGGGCCGCGTCGGCCTGCGCGTCGCCGGTCGGCAGCAGGAGCACCTGCACCGGGGCGTACCAGGGCGGGAAGGCGCCCTGGTGCACCTCGATCAGGTAGGCGAACAGCCGCTCCATGCTGCCCACCAGGCTGCGGTGCACCATCACCGGCCGCTTCCGGCTCCCGTCCGAGTCGGTGTAGGACAGGTCGAAGCGTTCCGGCTTGTCGAAGTCGAGCTGCACGGTGGAGATGGTCGACTCCCGGCCGGCCGCGTCCACGATCTGCACGTCGATCTTCGGGCCGTAGAACGCGGCCTCGCCGGGCGCCTCGACGGCGTCCACCCCGTCGAGCGCGGTGCGGAGCAGGTCCTCGGCCCGCGCCCAACCGGCGTCGTCGCCGACGTACCGCTGCCCCGGGCCGCGCACCGACAGCCGGAACCCGGCCGGTCGCACCCCGAGCGCGGCGTGCGCCTCGCGGATCAGTCGCAGGATCTCCCGTACCTCGTCGCCGACCTGCTCCGGCGCGCAGAAGTTGTGCGCGTCGTTCAGCGAGATGGCGCGGACCCGGGAGAGGCCGCCGAGCACGCCGGAACGCTCCGCCCGATACATGCCGCCCAGTTCGGCGACCCGCAGCGGCAGCTCCCGGTAGGACCGGCCGCGTGCGGCGAACACCAGCGCGTGGTGCGGGCAGAGCGCCGGCCGGAGCACGAACTCGTCGTCGGCGCTCAGCCGCATCGGCGGGAACATGTCGTCGGCGAACCAGCCGAGATGCCCGGAGCGCTCGAACAGCTCCCGTCTGCCCAGCGGCGGCGAGTAGACGTGCCGGTAGCCGGCCCGACGCTCCAGCTCCCGCACGTACTCCTCGACGGCGTGCCGGGCGGCGGCGCCGGCCGGCAGCCAGATCGGCAGGCCGGCGCCCGCGAGCGGGTCGGAGACGAACAGCTCCAGGTCCCGGCCGAGCCTACGGTGGTCGATCATGTCGCTCTCCTTGATCGGGTACGACCCGGAGGCGAGCGGGACCGGAACGCCGCGAGGCCCCGGAGCGGATCGCCCCGGGGCCTCGTCGACGGAAACGTCAGTGCGGCGCGCCGGGAACACCCGGCGTCGTGGTCCTTCCCGCGCTGCGCATGCGTCGACGGTAGGCGCGCGGACGCCACGGACGCACCTGAATTTCGGAGAGAGGGTGCGGGTCGCCGGCACGGGACCTGCCGACGACCCGCCGCGGCCCGGGCGTCGGGAACGGGGGACCCGACGGCACCGTTGCCACGTCCCGTCAACGGTACGCCGGTGCGCTCGGATCCGCCGCCCCGCTCCGGCGGGAGGACCGGGAGACCCCGGCGAGGTGGTGGACGTGGCTGACCTCATCACCGGCGTCACGTCGCCGGTCTGGGCGTACACCCTGCTGTTGATCCTGCTGGTCGCGGACGCCTTCGTGCCGGTGGTGCCGACCCAGGTCGTGATGATCACCGGCGGCGCGCTGACCGTCTACGGCGGGCTCAGCCTCCCGCTCACCATCGCGGTCGGCGCGGCCGGCGTCTTCGTCGGCGACCTGGCCTGCTACCTGCTCGGTCGCAGCGCGCCCGCCCGCCGCGCGTCCCGGCACGCGACGCCGGGGCGGGCCCGTCGTGCGGTCGCCCGGGCCACCCGCCGGCTGCGCGAACCCGGACCGCTGGTGATCCTGCTCTGCCGGTTCGTGCCCGGCGGCCGGATGGCGGCGTGCTTCTCGGCCGGACGCAGCCGCTACCCCTACCGCCTCTTCCTGGTCTACGAGGCGGCGGCGGCGATCGGCTGGGCCGGCTACGGCGCGCTGGTCGGCCACCTCGGCGGCGCGGCGCTCGCCGGGTCGGCGTGGCGGCTGCTGCTGATCGGCGGCGTGGCCGCGGGCGGGTTCGCCGCGGCCGGCTGGGCGATGACCTGGCTCGGCACCCGCCACGCCGCGACACCACAGGCAGATGGTCACATCGAAGGAGGACCGGTCATGAACGGCGGAGCGAACTGGCGCGACAACCGCGTGCAGACCCAGCGGCTCGACCCCACCTGGAACGATCCCGAGCGGGTGGCCCGACGCCGCCGGCTCAGCAGGCAGATGCTGGCCGCTGTCGACGGCGCGCGGGTTGCGGACGAGGAGTCGGAACCGCCGGCCCGGGCCGAGGCTCCGGTCGACCAATGATGCGCTTTCCCGTTCGACCCCTTCCGCGAAGCCGTGGCCTGACCCGTTCCGGTACGCACCGCTAAGGGGCGTCCCGGGGATCGAAGTGGGTGGTGGTCCCGGATCCGTCTGGGGCGGCTCCGGCGACAGGCTGGGCCCATGCCTGGAACCCGGAGCAGCGGCCTGCTGGCCCTCGGCGGGATCGCCCTGGCGGCGGTGCTCGCCGTGATCGGTCACCTCGAGGTGAACGACGACCTGAATCCCCTGTCGCTGACCGTCAGCGACTTCGCCGTCTCCGACCGGGGCGGCGTCATCGACGCCGCGATGGCGGTCCTGGCGGCGGCCACCGCCGTACTCCTGCCGGCGCTGCGCCGGGCCGGCGCGGACCGGGTGCCTGTCGCGTTGCTGGCGGCCTGGTCGGCCGGGCTGCTGGCGGCCGCGGTGGTGCCCACGAACAGCCCCGGCCTGCCCATGGACACCGCGGCCTACGTGCACCGGTACGCCTCGGTGCTGTCGTTCCTGGCCCTGCCGCTCGCCGGCTGGCTGCTCGCCCGCCGCCCCGGCGGTCCGCCCGCCCGCCGGCTGCGCGCCCTGACCCTGACCAGCCTGCTGCTCGCGGTCGCGATGATCTGGTCCGCCTATCCCGGCGACCGGGCCATGATCGGCCTGACCGAGCGCCTGCTCATCCTCACCGAGACCGCGCTCCTGGCCACCGTCGCCCTCCACCTGGCCAGGGCGCCGCGCCCGGCGAACGCGGTTGACAGCGCGGTGCGGGCCGTGGATACCGTCGGAGCCGCCCGGCGGTGCTGAGCGTCGACACAGGAGGTACGAGGCGATGGATTCGGTGCGCCCAGGCCGCGGCAGCCCGGCAGGTCGGCACCGCTACGCCGTGGTCGACGTGTTCGCCGACCGCCCGCTCACCGGCAACCCGCTCGCGGTCATCACCGACGCCGACGACCTCACCGACGCGCAGATGGCCGCCGTCGCCGTCGAGTTCAACCTTTCCGAGACCACGTTCGTCACCCGGCCCACCCGGCCCGGGGCCGACCACGCGCTGCGCTGCTTCACCGCCGGCGGCGACGAGGTGGGCGGGGCCGGCCACAACGCGCTGGGCGCCTGGTGGTGGCTGGTCACCATCGGCGCCGCCGGCCCGCCCGGCGCGGTCCAGGAACTCGGCGGGCAGACGCTGCCGGTGCACGTCGACGTCACCGACGACGTGGTCACCATCGGGCTCGACCAGGGGCCGGTCGAGCTGGCCGAGCCGCCGGTGACGGGGCGGCAGGTGGTCGAGGCGCTCACCGGCGGTGAACCGGTGCGGCTGGACCCGGCGCTCCCACCGGTCACCGGATCCGTCGGCAGCACCCATCTGCTCGTCGCGGTGGCCTCCCCCGGGGACGTGGACGCCGCCGACCCCTACGGGCCGGCCCTGGCACGGGTCCTGGCCGCCGCCGGGGCGGAGGGTTGCTACGTCTACAGCCGTGCCGGCGACGGGCACGACGCGTACTGCCGGTTCTTCAACCCGACGGTGGGGATCGCCGAGGATCCGGCCACCGGCACGGCGGCCGGACCGCTCGCCGCCCACCTGCACCGGCACGGGCTCGTCGGCGACCGGGCGCGGTTCCTCCAGGGCGACGCGATGGGCCGGCCCTCGGTGCTGACCATCGACGTCACGCCGGCCGGGACCCGGCTCACCGGCCGCTGCGCCCTGGCGGCGACCGGCGAGCTGCACCTCTGAGCTACTCCAGCTCGTGCAGCATGAGCTGGCGGGCGGCCTCGGTGATCGAGCCGGACAGGCTCGGATAGATCGTGATGGTCTGGGCCAGCTCGTTGACGGTGAGGTTGTTCTCCACCGCCATGGTGATCGGCAGGATCAGCTCGCTGGCCTTCGGCGCCACCACCACGCCGCCGATCACCTGCCCGCTCGCCGGCCGGCAGAACAGCTTGACGAAACCGTCGGCCAGGTCGTCCATCTTCGCCCGGGCGTTGCCGGACAGCGGCAGCATCACCTGGCGGGCCGGGGTCTTGCCGGCGTCCACCTCGTCCTGCGAGACGCCGACCGTGGCCAGCTCCGGGTCGGTGAACACGTTCGCCGCGACGGTCCGCAGCCGCAGCGGCCGGACCGCCTCACCCAACGCGTGCCACATGGCGATCCGGCCCTGCATGGCCGCGACGCTGGCCAGCGGCAGCACGCCGGTGCAGTCGCCGGCCGCGTAGACGCCGGGCACGTTGGTCCGGGAGACCCGGTCGACAGTGACGTAGCCGCCCCGGGCCAGCTCGACGCCGTACTCCGCCAGGCCCAGGTCGGCGGTGTTGGGGATGGAGCCGACCGCGATCAGCGCGTGCGAGCCGCAGACCTGG
This sequence comes from Micromonospora sp. NPDC051300, assembly GCF_044455315.1. Classification (NCBI taxonomy): domain Bacteria; kingdom Bacillati; phylum Actinomycetota; class Actinomycetes; order Micromonosporales; family Micromonosporaceae; genus Micromonospora; species Micromonospora sp. NPDC051300. The sequence continues at coordinate 103,274 of NZ_JBITEP010000006.1, forward strand.
CGGCCGTCGGAGAGCACCACCTCCACGCCGTCACCGACCCGTCGCACCGCCTCGGCCCGGGAGTTGTTGAGGATGCTCATGCCCCGGTTGCGAAACACCCGCTCGATCGCCATCGCGGCGTCGGCGTCCTCGTGCGGCATCACCCGGTCGCGGCTGGAGACCAGCGTGACCCGCACGCCCATGGCCAGGTAGGCGCTGGCGAACTCGGCGCCGGTCACGCCGGAGCCGACCACGATCAGGTGCTCGGGCAGCTCGGGCAGGTCGTAGACCTGGCGCCAGGTCAGGATGCGCTCACCGTCGGGCACCGCGGTGGGGAGCTGTCGCGGGGTCGCGCCGGTGGCGACCAGCACGGTCGAGGCCCCGACCGGGTACGCGGGCGAGCCGTCGGCCGGCGTGACGATCACCTGGTGGGTGTGGCCGAGCGTGTCCTCGCCGAGGCGCGCGGTGCCGGCGACGAACTCCACCCCGGCCTTGACCAGCTTGGTGTGGATGTCGGCGGACTGGGCCAGCGCGAGGCGCTTCACCCGTTCGTGCACCGCGGAGGCGTCGACCGTGACCGCCTCCAGGCCGTCGGAGTGCACCCCGAACTCCTCGGTGTCCCGGTAGCCGGTGACCACCTCGGAGCTGGCGATGAAGGTCTTGGAGGGCACGCAGTCGGAGAGCACGCACGCGCCGCCGGCGCCGTCCGCCTCGACCACGGTGACGTCCGCGTCCAGCTGGGCGGCGACCAGCGCCGCCTCGTATCCGGCCGGCCCGCCGCCGATGATCACGATCTGGCTCACAGCTTTCGCCCCTCGTCTTTCCGCACAGTGACTTTCTTCTCCCCGTCGCGTCCGACACGCACCGTCGTATTCTCCCCCACCCGCCGACCGGGCTATCGTCGTCGCCGTGCGTCTCTACGCCGCTTACGGCTCAAACCTGGACCCCGCCCGCATGCGCGCCTACTGCCCGCATTCGCCGATGGTGGGCACCGGCTGGCTGGAGGGGTGGCGGCTCACCTTCGCCGGGGAGGACGTCATCGGCTGGGAGGGCTCGGTCAGCACCGTGGTCGAGGCCCCCGGCGACCGGGTCTTCGTAGCGCTCTACGACATCCACCCCTACGACGCGGCCCAGCTCGACGAGATCGAGGGGGTGACCGCCGGGACGTACCGCCGGCTGACCGTGCGCGTCTCGACGCTGGACGGCGACGTCACCGCGTGGGTCTACGTCTTCGACGGGTACGAGGGCGGCCTGCCGACGTCGTGGTATCTGTCGGAGATCGCGAACGCGGCGGAGAAGGCGGGCGCGCCGGACGACTACGTCACCGAGCTGCGGTCCCGCCCCACCGGCACCGCGTCCGCGTAGCGCGTCTCCCACCCCGACAGTGTGCGCCGGGCGGGCGCCCACGCGCTCGCCGACCCCGACGCGGGGGTCCCGGGTCACACCTGCGAGGCGGGCACGCTCCGCTCGTACATGTCGGTCCAGCGCTCCTCGACCAGCCCGACCGACCGGTAGAGGGTGACCGGCGCGGTCGGGTTGGCCAGGTCGACGCCGAGCCCGGCGCGGGCGCGGCCCTTCGCCGCGTAGACCGCGAAGGCCCGGCGCAGCAGCGCCGCCCCCACCCCCCGGCGGCGGTGGGACGGCAGCACGGACAGCGTCCGGACCCAGCCCGCGTCGTGCTCGACCGCCTGGTCGGAGGACTGCAGGGCGCCGGCCGGCTCGCCGTCGACCTCGGCCACGAACCACTCGTCCCAGACCTTGCCGTACGACGGCAGCAGCTCCCGCCAGCGGTCGAAGTCGAGCGGCTCGTGATCGGGCGTGTCCCGGAACGCGGTGTCGTAGATCCGGTGGAACAGCCGCAGGTCGGTCTCGTCGTCGGCGCGCAGCGGCCGGACCGTCACCCCGGCCGGCGGCACCGGCTCGGCGGGCAGGTCGGTCAGGGACCGGCTCATCCGCACGTAGCGCTTGATCCGGGTGAACCCGGCCGCCACCAGCTCCGCCGCCCAGCGGGTCTCCGGCGCGTAGACCCCGGTGCGGGCGGTCAGCGCGGCCACGCCCCGCTCGGCGGCGCGCTCGGCGACCCGGTCGAGCAGCCGGGCCAGCAGCGGGGCGCGCAGCTCGACGCCGCGCCCGGGGTCGACGAGCACGTCCACCCACTCCCGGCCCACGCCGCTCGGGTTGCTCAGGATCGACCAGGCCACCGCCGTCCCGTCCGGGTCGGTGACCAGCCAGGAATCGCGGGACGGGTCGACGAAGGGCGCGGTCAGCGCGTCCCGCACGTCCTCGGCGTCGAAGTCCGGGTGACCCACCGCGAACGTGTCGGCGGCGTGCACCACCGCCAGGATCGCGGGGACGTCGTCGAGGGTGGGGCGGCGGGCCGTCCAACCGGCGGGGAGCGTCACGCGGCAGATCCTGGCAGCCGGGCCGCGGGTCGCGCCTCCCATTTATCCGCGCCGGGCGTGCAGCCGCGCGGCGGTGAGCAGGTCGACGAGGTCCGCCCCGCCGGCCGCCCCGAGCGCGTGGAACGCCGGGGACACCAGCCGGTCGGTCACCGCCTCGGCCCAGATCCGGCGGCGCACCAGCGGCCCGACCGGCGGGTAGGGCGGCGCCCACCCGCACGCGGCGGCGCCCGCCTCCCCCTCCGGCCCGGCCAGCACCGCCTCCAGCGGGGTCAACCCGGACGCCCGTACGGCCAGCAGGTAGGCCCCGGCGAAGTGCTCGCGCAGCAGCAGCAGGCCGACGGCGGCGCGGGCCCCGGCGGACGGGTCGGGCATCGGCATGGCCCGCCAGGCGGCGAAGAGCGGCATGGCGCTGCCGTCCGCCGCGTCGACGGCCCGGCCGAGCAGCCCGGCCAGCCGGGACACGCCGGGCGCGTCGCCCAGCCGGGAGGTGCCCCACCGGCAGCACTCGGCCAGGTTGGCGGTGGCCACCTCCAGCGGCGGCACCGTGCGGGCGGCGGCGTCCCAGCCGTCCGCGACCGCCTCCGGGGCGATGAAGCCGAGCGCCGACGCCACCGTCTCGGCGCGGACGTCACCGAGCGCGCCGGCCCGACCGGTGATGTAGAAGGCCCAGCCGGAGATGCCGAGCAGCCGGGCCCGGCGCAGCGTCGACGGGCAGCGGGAGAACGCCTCGCCCAGCTCCAGCACCAGCGGTTTGCAGGCGGCGGCGACCTGTTCCGGGGTCATCGGCGACCCACCGCAGTCCGTCCACCGTGGCCGTTCATCGCGCTCAGTCTGCCCGTTCGTCACCGGCCTCGGCATCCCCCTCTTCGGCGTCGAGCGCCTCCAACACGGCCTCCACCTCGCCGGCCCGCCGGCGGGCGGCGGTGAGCGCCCGTTCCGCGCCCCGGCGGGCCAGCCGGGCCCGACTCAGCTCCTGTTCGGCCACGGCCCGGCGGCGCTCCAGCTCGGCCAGTTCGGTCTCGATCCGGTCCAGCGTGGCGGCGCCGTCCCGCTCGGCCCGCTGTGCCCCGGTCAGCTCCGTCCCGGCCCGGTCCAGCTCGGTGCGTGCCTTCTCCAGCTCGCGGGTGGCCGTCCGCCGCCGCTTCGCCCGTTCGGCCCGCGCCGCCCGCTCCTCGCGGGCCCGGCGCGCGTCGGCCCGCTCGGCCGCCCGGTCCGGTACGCCGGACTCGTTCGCCCCCTCCGGTACGCCGGACTCCGCCACACCGGCCGGCACGCCGGAGCGCCCCGCCCGGGGTTGCTCCTCGCCGCCGGTGACCAACCGCAGTTGGGGGCGGGGCACCTCGCCGAACCCGGCGTAGTGGCTGGCCCGCAGCAGCCGGCCGGCGCGTACCTGCTCGGCCACCTCGGCGTCGGAGAGCGCGGCGTTCAGCGTCGCCTCCACCTCGCCCAGCGGCAGCTTTCCGGGCGGCGGCGCGGCGGGCTCGGCGGCGGCCAGTTTGCGTACCTCCGCGACCAGCGCGCCCACCACGGCGCGACGCTGGGCGGAGAGTTCCCGGAGGGTGCCGCCGCGCAGGTCGCGTTGCGCGGCGCGGAGCGAATCGGCGAGCTGGGCCAGGTCGGCGACCAGCTCGGGTCGGCGGATGGCGAGCAGGTTGACCAGCCAGGCCGCGACCGTGGGCCGTCGCAGCCGGCCGATCTCCCGGGCGGTACGCGGGTCGCCGGCCTCGCGCGCCTGGGCGACGGCGGCGTCCCGGGCCGCGACGAACCTGTCCGGCGGCGTGGCGTAGAGCCGCCGGACCACCTCGACGGGAACGTCAGGCATCGATCCGGGTGCCCGGCTCCAGACGGCGGTAGTCGGTGTTCGACATGGCGGTGTACTGCCGGTCCAGCACGCCGAACCCGTTGGCGTTGAGCAGCCCGTCGTGCAGCGCGTACGCCCGGAGCGGGGCGACCGCGCGGATGAAGTCGAGCACCGCGGAGAACTTCGACCAGGGCGCGTGGATCGGGGCGAACAACGTGTCGACCTGGACGTCGTCGGGGACGAACAGCGCGTCGCCCGGGTGGTAGACCACGTCGTCGAAGAGGTAGCCCAGGTTCGGGATCACCGGCAGGTCCGGGTGGATGACGGCGTGCTGCCCCCCGTACGCCCGCACCGGCACCCCGGCGGCGGTAAACGACTCACCCGGGGTGACCGCGACGAGCGCCTCGGCGGCGTCGCCGAGCACGTTCGCCAACGACGCCGGGCCGTACACCGGCACCGGCCGCCGGTCCAGCACGGCGGTCAACGCGGGAACGTCCACATGGTCCGGATGCTCGTGGGTGACCAGCACCGCGTCCGCCCCGTCCAGCGCCTCGGACGCGGCGCTGAAGACACCGGGGTCGACGACCAGCACTCCCCCGTCGTGTTCCAGCCGGAGGCAGGAGTGGGCGTACTTGGTGAGCTGCATCGTGACTCCTCGATTACCGAATCGTGACGTCCTCAGCGCAGTCTGCCGGAACCGGAGCGACGACGCGTCGCGTCGGAGGTATCGGCCCCGACTCGCGGGGCCGTCGACGATCGGGAGCGGGGAATGGGCGGACGACGACTCCGGGGCGTGGCCCTGGCAGCGGTGGGCCTCGCCGCGACGCTGGCCGTGGGGGCCTGCAGCGCGGGTGGGGACAGCGGTGGGGACAGCGGTGGTCGGGACGCGGCGGCGCCGGCGGCGGAGGGCGGCGCGGGGCGGGACCGGGACCAGGCGGCGCCGGGCGGGACCGGCGGCGCCGACCTGCGGGTGGACCAGCGCTCCATCATCTACACCGGCACCATGCAGGTCCGGGTGGACGACGTGGAGGCCGCGGCGCGGGAGGCGACCGCGGCGGTCACCGCGGCCGGCGGGTTCGTCGGCGGGGACCGGCGGTCGAGCCAGTCGGCGGACGCCCGGGCGGTGCTGACCCTGCGCGTGCCGGCGGACCGGTTCGCCGGCGTGCTCGACCAGTTGGCCGGCTACGGGCGGCAGGAGCGCCGCGAGATCCGCACCGAGGACGTCACCGAGCAGGTGGTCGACCTGGACGCCCGGATCGCCACCCAGCGGGCCCGGGTGGAGAGCGCCCGCAAGCTGCTCGCCCAGGCCAGCTCCGTGGACCAGTTGGTCACGCTGGAGAACGAGGTGGGCACCCGGCAGGCGGACCTGGCCGCGCTGGAGGCGCGCAAGCGCCGGCTGGCCGACCTGACCGCGCTCTCCACCATCACCGTGACGTTCCTGGGCCGGGACGCCAGCACCGCCGACGAGGGCGCCGACCTCGGCTTCCTCAGCGGGCTCGGCGGCGGCTGGGCAGTCTTCCTCACCTCGGTGCGGGTGCTGCTCACCGTGCTCGGCGCGGTGCTGCCGTTCGCGGTGGTGATCGGCGTACCGCTGTGGCTGCTGCTGCGGTGGCGCCGCCGCCGGCCCCGCCGGACGCCGCCGCCCGCCGGCCCGGTGCCGGGGGGACCGCCGCCGGTCGGGCCGGTCGGCGGTCCGCTCAGCGCGCCGCCGCCAGTGCCCGCAGCGCGGTCTGGACCATGAGGCGTACGCCCGCCTCGATGGCGCGCTCGTCCACGTCGAAGGAGGCCCGGTGCAGGTCCACGTTGGGACCGTTCCGGCCGACGCCGAGGCGGGCGAGCGCGCCGGGCACGTGCTCCAGATACCAGGAGAAGTCCTCGCCGCCCATGCTCTGGGGCGTCTCGGCGATGCCCTCCGGACCGAGCGCCGACGCGGTGGCGGCGGTGAACACGCCGATCGCCCCGGCGTCGTTGGTCACCGGCGGGCGGCCGCGCAGGTATTCCAGGTCGACGGTGGCGCCGGTGGGGGCCAGCACGTCCCGCACCACCTGAGCCACGATCTTGGGCGCCTGGTCCCAGGTGTCCCGGTCCATCACGCGGAGCGTGCCGGCGGCGCACGCCTCCGAGGGGATGACGTTGTAGCGGGTGCCGGCCGAGGCGTGGCCGAACACCAGCAGCAGCCCACTGTTGGCCGGCACCCGGCGACTGATCAGCGTCGGCACCTCGGTGACCAGCCGGCCGAGCGCGTCGACCAGGTCGACGGTCAGGTGCGGGCGGGCGGTGTGCCCGCCCGGCCCGGTGAGCCGGACGGTGACGTTGTCCGCGGCGGCGGTGATCGGGCCGACCCGCAGGCCGACCTTGCCCACCGGCAGGTTCGGGTCGCAGTGCAGCGCGAAGATCTGCACCACGTCGTCCAGGCCGCCGGCCTCGATCACCTCGAGCGAGCCGCAGGGCAGGATCTCCTCGGCCGGCTGGAAGATCAGCCGGACCCGGCCGTCCAGCTCACCGAGGTCGGCGAGCTGGGCGAGCAGCATGCCGACGCCGAGCATCACCGAGGTGTGCACGTCGTGGCCGCAGGCGTGGCAGACGCCGTCCACCGTCGAGCGGTAGGGGACGTCCTTCGGGTCGCTCAGCGGCAGCGCGTCGATGTCGGCGCGCAGCGCGATCACCGGCCCGTCGGGGCGGCCGTCGATGTCGCAGATGACGCCGTTGCCCTTCGGCAGCAGGCGCGGGTTCAGCCCGGCGAGCGACAACTCGCGGTGCACCAGGGCCGCCGTCTCGAACTCCTCGCCCGACAGTTCCGGGTGGGAATGGATGTGACGACGGGTCGCGATGAGGCCGGGCACCCGCAGCGCGAGCAGATGGTCGAGCTCGAAGGGCAGGGGCTGGGAACCGGTCGGCGACTCGGGCCGGGACGACGCCAGCGGGCCGCCGGAAGGCAGCGTCAACGCACTCGTCACGTCGAATTCTCGATCACTAGAGAGGGATGGATCATCGGGCAGAACAGCAGACAGCCTAGACCCCCGGCGGTGACGCTGCGCAACGTCTTTCGCGTAGCGGTCGGACCGCGCAGCGTCACGAATGCCCTGGTGGGAGTGCTCGAATATCTGCGGGACAGCAGGTAGATCGTGGTCGGACGCCGTCATCTGCCCCCCACCTCCTACAACGCGTAACCGTTTCATCGGTTACCAAATAGCAAGTCGTCGTTCCGAATTGTCGCATTAGTCGCGGCAATTAACTGCCACTCCGACAATTGCCCGACAACATTCGGCTGCCGGGCGACTCCCGACGGTGACATGACGCCCCGGTGCGCGACCGCACAGCCTGTCCGTCCCGTTCACCCGATCGGGTTACCCGTATTCCGAAATCGCACACCCGGACGCGACGCGGCCCGCGCCGGCGCCCCCCCGGGGGGGCCCGCGCGGGCCCCCCGCGGGGACCCGCAGGAACCGGGGCGCGGCCCGTGGGGCCCCCCCAACCCCCCCCCCCGGCCCCCCAAACCCCCCCCCCCGGCGGCGCGGGGCCCCGCGCGGGCCCCCCGGGGGGGGCCCGGGCGCGGGCCGCCGTCGGTACGCGTCAGAACCGGTCGCTCGGCCGGTGGATCCCCCAGACCGCCCGCAGCGTCCCGCACACCTCGCCGACCGTGGCCCGGGCCCGCAGCGCCTCCCTCATCGGGAAGAGCACGTTCGCGTCGCCCTCGGCCGCCGCGCGCAGCTCGGCCAGGGCGCGCTCCACCGCACCCGCGTCCCGGTCGGCGCGCAGCTTGGCCAGCCGCTCCGCCTGGGCCGCCTCGATCGTCGGGTCCACCCGCAGCGGCTCGTACGGCTCCTCCTCGTCGATCCGGAACCGGTTGAGCCCGACCACCACCCGCTCACCCGAGTCGATCTCCTGGGCGATCCGGTACGCGGACTGCTCGATCTCCCGCTTCTGGAAGCCGGCCTCGATCGCGTCCACCGCCGAGCCGTGGTCGGCGACCCGCTCCATCAACGCGGTGATCGCGGTCTCCAGCTCCTCGGTCATCGCCTCCACCACGTACGAGCCGGCGAACGGGTCGACCGTGGCGGTGAGGTCCGTCTCGTACGCCAGCACCTGCTGGGTGCGCAGCGCCAGCCGGGCCGCCTTCTCGGTGGGCAGCGCGATCGCCTCGTCGAAGCTGTTGGTGTGCAGCGACTGGGTGCCGCCGAGCACCGCGCCCAGGCCCTGCACCGCCACCCGGACCAGGTTGACCTCGGGCTGCTGCGCGGTGAGCTGCACGCCGGCGGTCTGGGTGTGGAACCGCAGCATCATCGACTTCGGGTTCTTCGCGCCGAACTCGTCGCGCATCAGCCGGGCCCAGATGCGGCGGGCCGCCCGGAACTTGGCGACCTCCTCCAGCAGCGTGGTGCGGGCCACGAAGAAGAACGACAGCCGGGGCGCGAAGTCGTCCACGGCGAGCCCGGCGGCGAGCGCCGCCCGGACGTACTCCACGCCGTTGGCCAGCGTGAACGCGATCTCCTGCGCGGGCGACGCGCCGGCCTCGGCCATGTGGTAGCCGGAGATCGAGATGGTGTTCCACTTCGGCACCTCGGCCCGGCAGTAGGCGAAGGTGTCGGCGACCAGCCGCAGCGAGGGCTTCGGCGGGAAGATGTAGGTCCCCCGGGCGATGTACTCCTTGAGGATGTCGTTCTGGATGGTCCCGTTGAGCGCCGCGCCGGGCACCCCGGTCTCCTCCGCCACCAGTTGGTAGAGCAGCAACAGCACCGAGCCCGGCGCGTTGATGGTCATCGAGGTGGAGACCTTGTCCAGCGGGATGTCGGCGAAGAGCGTGCGCATGTCCTCGATGGAGTCGATCGCCACGCCGACCTTGCCCACCTCGCCGTGCGCGATCGGGTCGTCCGAGTCGTAGCCCATCTGGGTGGGCAGGTCGAACGCGACGGAGAGGCCCATCGTGCCGGCGCGCAGGAGCTGGTGGTAGCGCGCGTTGCTCTCGGTGGCGGTGCCGAAGCCGGCGTACTGTCGCATGGTCCACGGCCGGGACGTGTACATCGTCGGGTAGACACCCCGGGTGTACGGGTAGCCGCCCGGTTCGCCCGACCGGGACTCCAGGTCCGCCGGGAGGTCGGCCGCCGTGTAGACGCCCTTGATCGGGAAACCCGACTCGCTTGACCGCGCATCGCTCATTACCGGATGGTAGGACGCGGCCGCCGCCGCACGGGTGAGGGATACCGCACACCGGGAAGCGGCGACCAACCGGAGGTGAGTAGCTGCCCACGTACCGTCGAGTAGGTAAACGCCCGCCGCGTCGGGTTTCGCATCGGGCGTCGGAACCAGCAAGATAGAGGGGTTGTGTCCCAGCCCCCTCGATATCCCCCGGTGGCTTTTCTGTGACTCAGATTCCGACGTGGAGCGGTGGACCGGCCAGTCCCCCCACTGGACGCGCGGCGCCCGGCACCACCATCGGTGGTCGCTACTCGTTGCGCTCCCCGGTGGGCAACGGCGGCATGGGCACGGTCTGGCGGGCCACAGACACGTTGCTGCGCCGTGACGTGGCGGTCAAGGAGGTCGTCCTCCCGCCGGGGCTCGCCCCCAGCGACCGCGACGCGCTCTACGAACGCACCCTGCGCGAGGCCCGCGCCGCCGCCGCGATCCAGCACCCGGCCGTGGTGCAGGTCTACGACGTGGTCACCGAGGGTGGCCGCCCGTGGATCGTGATGGAGCTGCTGGACGCGCGCAGCCTGGCCGACATGGTGATCGAGGACGGGCCGGTCGCGCCCCGGGCGGTCGCCAAGATCGGCATCGCCCTGCTCGGCGCGCTGGAGGTGGCCCACGCCCTCAGCGTGCTGCATCGCGACGTCAAGCCGGCGAACGTGCTGATCTGCTCCGACGGCCGCTGCGTGCTTACCGACTTCGGCGTCGCCCGGATGCCCACCGACGTGCAGCTCACCACGCCCGGCATGGTGCTCGGCTCGCCGCACTTCATCTCCCCCGAGCGGGCCATGGGTCAGGAGTTCGGCCCGCCCAGCGACCTGTTCTCGCTCGGCGTGACGCTCTACACCGCGGTCGAGGGCCGGCCCCCGTTCGACAAGGGCGACCCGATCGAGACCATGCACGCCGTGGTCGAGGACCCGCCCGCCACTCCGCAGCGCAGCGGCCCGCTCACCGGCGTGCTGATGGGCCTGCTGGAGAAGGACCCGGCCCGCCGGCTCGACGTGCACCGGGCCCGCGCCATGCTGCGCGAGCTGCTCGCCGGCCCACTGACCAGCACCGCCACCGCGGTCAACTCGGTCACCGACCCGTACGCGGTGGTGCCGGTGTCCCGCCCGGCCCCGCCGCCGCCCGTCGCGGCGGAGCCCAAGCCGGCCGGGCAGATCGGCGGCCGGGCGATGATCGGCCCCGGCGAGTCGCTCACCGACCGGCTCGCCGCGCTGCGCCGCGGTGAGCGCCCCGGCGCGGCGCCGGCCGCCGGCGCCGCCGCGCTGGACGAGACGAGCGCCGACGCGCTGGCCGGGCCGCTGCACACGCCCACCGGGGCGATGTCCGGGCCGGACGCCACCGATGCCACCCAGCGCATCTCGTCGGACGCCACGGTCCGCTTCGGCCAGGGCGCCGGCGCCGACGCCACCCAGCGCGTCCCCACCGGCCCGCCGGCCACCTACGGCGGCGGCGACACCACCCAGCCGGTGTACGGCGGCGGCGCGCAGTGGTCGGTGCCCGGCACCGGCCAGCCGTGGACCACCCCGGCCACCGCGCCCGGCAACGACTCGCCCGGCGGGGCGAAGGGCCTGCTCGGCCGCGTGCGGGCCTGGCCCCGCAAGGTCCAGCTCGCCGCCGCCGGCGGCCTCGCCGTGGTGCTGCTGGTGAGCGTGATCGCGCTCACCAGCGGCGGCGACGACGCGCCTCCGCCGATCGTCGGCACCCTGCCGTCCAACTCGGCCGCCGCCCCGCCGGTGGAGATGCAGGAGCGCACCGTCAAGGGCGTGACCATCCAGGTGCCGAAGGGCTGGCAGCAGCAGACCGGCGGCCTCTACGTCGACTACGTCGACCCGGAGGACGAGGGCCGCAAGGTGCGGGTCATCGCCGAGAAGTGGGGCGGCACCTCGATCAGCTGGGCCGAGTTCGCCTCGCGGAACCTGAAGAGCAAGACCGCCACCAGCAAGACCTGCCCGGCGCCCTACACCGAGTTGTCGGTCTCCGAGCAGCCGCTCGCCGGCCAGACCGCGGGCCAGCTCGAATACACCTGCGGCGAGGGCGAGGCCACGCGGCACGGCATCTGGCGGGGCCTGGTCTCCGACGGCAAGATCTACTCGTTCTACCTCTCCTCCACCGACGCACGGTTCGCGGAGAGCAAGCCGATCTTCGACGCGATGGCCGGTTCGTTCCGGCTCACGGCGGCCAACTGAGTCGAGGCCGACGGCCAGAGGTGATCCGCCGCCGTGCTATCAAGAGGCAATGGCGGCGGATACCACTGACCTTGACGACCTTCGCGTCCGAGCCGAGCGCTGGCTCGCCGACGACCCCGACCCGGCCGACCGGGACGCGCTGCGCGCCGTCCTCGACGGGCTGCCCGGCACGGCCGCCGAGCTGGCCGACCGGTTCGCCGGCCCGCTGACCTTCGGCACCGCCGGGCTGCGCGGCCCGCTGCGGGCCGGGCCCAACGGGATGAACCTGGCCGTGGTCACCCAGGCCGCCGCCGGGCTGGTCGGCTGGCTCGCCGCCCAGGGCGGCGAGGGTCCGCTGGTGATCGGGTACGACGCCCGACACGGCTCGCGTGCCTTCGCCGAGCGCACCGCCCAGGTCGCCACCGGCGCCGGCCGGCCGGCGCTGCTGCTGCCCCGCCCGCTGCCCACGCCGGTCCTGGCGTTCGCGGTGCGGCAGCTCGGCGCGGTCGCCGGAGTGATGGTCACCGCCAGCCACAACCCGCCGCAGGACAACGGCTACAAGGTCTACCTGGGTGCGCAGCTCGGCGGTGAGCTGGGCGCCGGGGCGCAGATCGTGCCGCCGGCCGACGCCGGCATCGAGGCGGCCATCCGCGCGGTCGGGGCGCTCGCCGAGGTGCCGCTCGGCCCGCCCGGCCAGGTGCTCGGCGACGAGCTGGTCGCCGCGTACGTGGAGCGGGCCGCCGCGGTGGTGGACCCGGCCGGGCCGCGGGACCTCAAGGTGGCGTACACGCCGCTGCACGGGGTGGGGGCGGCGGTGCTGACCGCCGCGTTCGCCCGGGCCGGATTCCCGGTGCCGGGTGTGGTGCCCGAGCAGGCCGAACCGGATCCGGCGTTCCCGACCGTGAGCTTCCCCAACCCGGAGGAGCCGGGCGCGGTGGACCTGCTGGTGGCGCTCGCCGACCGCATCGACGCGGACCTCGCCGTCGCCAACGACCCGGACGCGGACCGCTGCGCGGTGGCCGTCCGCGACGCCGGGTCCTGGCGAATGCTGCGCGGTGACGAGGTGGGCGCGCTGCTCGCCGACCACCTGATGCGGCGCGGGGTGACCGGCCTGTACGCGACCACAATCGTCTCGTCGACGCTGCTGCGGGCCATGACCGGCGCACGCGGGCTGCCCTACGACGAGACGCTCACCGGCTTCAAGTGGATCGTCCGGGCCGGCGGCGGCCGGGAGCCGCTGGTCTACGGCTACGAGGAGGCGCTGGGCTACTGCGTGGCCCCGGGACACGTCCGGGACAAGGACGGCATCACCGCCGCGCTCACCGTCGCCGAGCTGGCCGCCGGGCTCAAGGCCGAGGGCCGTACGCTCACCGACCGGCTGGACGAGCTGGCCGCCGAGTTCGGCGTGCACCACACCGACCAGCTCTCGGTGCGGGTGGAGGACCTGCGGGTGATCGCGGACTCGATGGCGCGGATCCGGGCGGCCACCCCGACCACGCTGCTCGGTCAACCGGTCACCGAGGCGTCCGACCTGCTCCCCGACGCGGACGTGGTGATCCTGCGCACCGACGCCGCCCGGGTGGTGATCCGGCCCTCCGGCACCGAGCCGAAGCTGAAGGCGTACCTGGAGGTGGTGGCGCCGGTGACCGGTGGCGACGTCCCCTCGGCACGGCACCGGGCGAGGGCCGCCGTCACCGAGCTGCGCAACGAGATCGCCGCCGCCCTCGGCCTCTGAGATGTAAGCAGGGGCCCCCTCTTAACACGTGAGTGTGAGAGGGGGCCCCTTCTCTACCGGAGGCGTTAAGAGGGGGCCCTTCCTTACCGCTTGCCGAGGGCGGCGTCGACGGCCTGGCCGAGGGCGGCGATGACCAGGCTCACCGAGGGACGCACCACGCTGTCGTCCAGGCTCACCGTGCCGGAGAAGCCGGCGCCGGCCGCGATCTCCTCCAGGCGCGCCCCCGCCTCGTCGGCGGCGGCGCCGGTCAGCCCGAGCGCCGGTTCCATCCGCAGCACCGCGACAAGTGTGGCGAGCGCGGCGGTCCGCTCGTCCGGGAGCTGGCCGCTGGTCAGGGCCTCGGCCAGCCGCCGCCGGATGTCCACCTCGACCGACGCGTCGGCGACCGGGTAGCGGTGCACGTGGATGAAGCCCAACTCGGTCTCGTCCACGTCGCGGACCACGCCCCGGCCGCAGAGGTCGCCGAGGATCTTGTCGCGCAGGCCGTGCCGCAGCCGCTGCACCCACGACGACGGCGTGTGCGGGGTGTCCGCGGCCATCTTCGCGAGGACCGCGTCGGCGATCGGCTCGCCGGTCGGCGCCGGGTCGACCACCGCCAGGTTCCCGTCCGCGTACGCGACCCGGCCGGCAAGGGCCAGCTCGACCAGCACCGCGGCGGCCATGCCCAGGTCCAGGCTGATCCGCGGCATGGCGGCCTTGCCGGTTTCGTCGTCATACGCGAGGAGGAGCAGTTCCTCGGCGAGCGCAACACCAGTCATGGCCCGGAACGCTAGCGCCTCCGCGCAGCCCGCGCACCGACACGCCGAGGTCTCCCGCTCCGCCGCCCGGATCGCGCGAAAAGGGCCCGTCCGAGCGGATCGGGCCCTTTCCGGTGCACCTAGAAGCGCGGCATGCCACCGAACTGGCGGTCGCCGGCGTCGCCGAGGCCCGGAACGATGAACATCCGGTCGTTCAGGCCCTCGTCGATCGACGCGGTGACCAGGCGCAGCGGCAGGCCGGAGCGCTCCAGCCGCTCGATGCCGACCGGCGCGGCCAGCACGCACAGCACGGTGATGTCGGTGCACCCGCGGTCGGCGAGCAGCCGGCAGCAGTGCTCCAGCGAGCCGCCGGTGGCCAGCATCGGGTCGAGCACCAGCACCGGCCGGCCGCTCAGGTCCCGGGGCAGCGACTCCATGTACGCCCGGGGCTCGTACGTCTCCTCGTCGCGGGCCAGGCCCACGAAGCCCATCGACGACTCGGGCACCAGGGCGAGCGCGGCGTCGGCCATGCCGAGCCCGGCCCGCAGCACCGGCACCAGCAGCGGCGGGTTGGCCAGCCGGGTGCCCTCGGTGGCGGTGACCGGGGTCTGGATCGAGTAGTTCTCGACGGGGAAGGAGCGCGCGGCCTCGTACACCAGCATGGTGGTGAGTTCGCGCAGCGCGGCCCGGAACGACGCGGAGTCGGTCCGGGCGTCCCGCATGGCGGTCAGCCGCGTCTGGGCGAGCGGATGGTCAATGACTGTTACGTCCACGATCGCTCAACCTACCGGTCACCGGCGCGGCGCACGCCGGGTGCGGGCGGACCAGCGACGCCGCTCACGTGTAACCCGCGCGACCACTCGGCCATGACCAAGATCACTCGACTCGCGGGTGCGTACTATTCGGGGCATGACGGCGACAGCGACGTCGGCCCGGTCGGACCTCTCCGAGCTGGGACGATCCGAGACCGCTCTGCGGACCTTCCTGCACGGCCTACCGGGCGTGGACCAGGTCGGCGCGGAGCAGCGGGCGGCCCAACTCGGCACCCGCTCCATCAAGACCACGGCCAAGGCCGAGGCGATCGACCTGGCGATCCGGATGGTCGACCTGACCACGCTGGAGGGGGCCGACACCCCGGGCAAGGTGCGGGCGCTGGCCGCCAAGGCGCTGCGGCCCGACCCGGCGGACCCGAGCTGCCCGCACGTCGGCGCGGTCTGCGTCTACCCGGCGATGGTCCCGTACGTGGCCGAGGTGCTGCGCGGCAGCGACGTGCACCTGGCCAGCGTCGCGACCTCGTTCCCGTCCGGACAGGCCCCGTTGGAGATCAAGCTCGCCGACGTCCGGGCAGCCGTCGAGGCCGGCGCCGACGAGATCGACATGGTGATCAACCGGGGCGCGTTCCTGGCCGGTCGCTATCAGGAGGTCCACGACGAGATCGTGGCCACCAAGGAGGCGTGCGGGGACGCGCACCTGAAGGTGATCCTGGAGACCGGCGAGCTGGCCACCTACGACAACGTGCGGCGCGCCTCCTGGCTCGCCATGCTGGCCGGCGGCGACTTCATCAAGACCTCCACCGGCAAGGTCCCGGTCGCGGCCACGCTGCCGGTGACCCTGGTGATGCTGGAGGCGGTCCGCGACTTCCGCGCGGCCACCGGCCGGCAGGTAGGCGTGAAGCCGGCCGGCGGCATCAAGAACACCAAGGACGCGATCAAGTACCTGGTCATGGTCAACGAGACGGTCGGCGCGGACTGGCTCGACCCGGACTGGTTCCGGTTCGGCGCGTCGAGCCTGCTCAACGACCTGCTCATGCAGCGCACCAAGCTGACGACCGGCGTCTACGCCGGCCCCGACTACTTCACCCTGGACTGAACGCGATGTTCGAATACGCACCCGCCCCCGAGTCGCGCTCGGTGGTCGACATCAAGCCCTCGTACGGGCTCTTCGTCGACGGGACGTTCGTCGACCCGTCCGACGGCGGCAGCTTCAAGTCGGTCAACCCGGCCTCCGAGGAGGTCCTGGCCGAGATCGCCGAGGCCGGTCGCGAGGACGTGGACCGTGCGGTCCGCGCCGCGCGGAAGGCGTACGAGAAGGTCTGGGGTCCGATGCCGGGCCGGGACCGGGCGAAGTACCTGTTCCGGATCGCCCGGATCATCCAGGAGCGCTCCCGCGAGCTGGCCGTGCTGGAGTCGCTGGACAACGGCAAGCCGATCCGCGAGTCCCGCGACGTCGACCTGCCGCTGGTCGCCGCGCACTTCTTCTACTACGCGGGCTGGGCGGACAAGCTGGAGCACGCCGGGTTCGGCCGGAGGCCGACGAGCCAGCACAGCGGCGCGGTTCCGCAGCCTCTTGGCGTGGCCGCGCAGGTCATCCCGTGGAACTTCCCGCTGCTCATGCTCGCCTGGAAGATCGCCCCGGCGCTCGCGGCGGGCAACACGGTGGTGCTGAAGCCGGCCGAGACCACCCCGCTGACCGCGCTGCTCTTCGCCGAGATCTGCCAGCAGGCCGACCTGCCGGCCGGCGTGGTCAACATCGTCACCGGCGCCGGTGACACCGGCCGGGCGCTCGTCGAGCACCCGGGCGTGGACAAGGTCGCGTTCACCGGCTCCACCGAGGTCGGCCGGGCCATCGCGCGGGCCGTGGCCGGCACCCACAAGAAGCTGACGCTGGAGCTGGGCGGCAAGGCCGCCAACATCGTCTTCGACGACGCGCCCGTCGACCAGGCGGTCGAGGGCATCGTCAACGGCATCTTCTTCAATCAGGGGCACGTCTGCTGCGCCGGATCCCGCCTGCTGGTGCAGGAGTCGGTCGCCGACGAGGTGCTGGAGTCGCTCAAGCGCCGGATGGCCCGCCTGCGGGTCGGTGACCCGCTGGACAAGAACACCGACGTCGGGGCGATCAACTCGGCCGAGCAGCTCGCCCGCATCCGCGAGCTGTCCGACGTCGGCGCCGCCGAGGGCGCGCAGCGCTGGTCGCCGCCGTGCGAGCTGCCCGACCGCGGCTTCTGGTTCGCGCCGACCATCTTCACCGGAGTCACCCAGGCGCACCGGATCGCCCGCGAGGAGATCTTCGGCCCGGTGCTGTCCGTGCTGACCTTCCGCACCCCGGCGGAGGCGGTCGAGAAGGCCAACAACACGCCGTACGGGCTGTCGGCCGGGATCTGGACCGACAAGGGTTCCCGGATCCTCTGGACGGCCGACCGGCTGCGCGCCGGCGTGGTCTGGGCCAACACGTTCAACAAGTTCGACCCGACGTCGCCGTTCGGTGGCTACAAGGAGTCGGGCTACGGTCGCGAGGGCGGCCGGCACGGGCTGGAGGGGTACCTCAATGTCTGAGCGGGTCGCGGTACGCAAGACGTACAAGCTCTTCATCGGCGGGAAGTTCCCGCGCAGCGAGTCGGGACGGTCGTATCTCGTGCAGGACTCCAACGTGTCGCTGGCCTCCCGCAAGGACGCGCGGGACGCGGTAGTCGCGGCCCGCGCCGCGGTGAAGGGCTGGGCCGGGGCGACCGCCTACAACCGGGGCCAGATCCTCTACCGGGTGGCCGAGATGCTGGAGGGCCGGCGCGAGCAGTTCGTGGCGCTCGGCGCGCCGGCCGACGAGGTGGACGCGGCGATCGACCGCTGGGTCTGGTACGCCGGCTGGGCCGACAAGCTGCCGCAGGTCTACGGCGGCGCGAACCCGGTGGCCGGCCCCTACTTCAACCTGTCGGCCCCGGAGCCGACAGGAGTGGTGGCCGTGGTGGCGCCCGAGACGCCGGCACTGCTCGGCCTGGTCAGCGTGATCGCCCCGGCGATCGTCAGCGGCAACACCGTGGTGGTGGCCGCCTCCCCGGCGGCGCCGCTGGCGGCGGTGACGCTTGCCGAGGTGCTGGCCACCTCCGACCTGCCGGGCGGCGTGGTCAACATCCTCACCGGGAAGATCACCGAGACCGCGCCGACGCTTGCCGCGCACATGGACGTCAACGCCGTCGACCTGACCGGCGTGACCGACGCCGAGCTGGCGGTGGAGCTGGAGGTCAAGGCCGCGGAGAACCTCAAGCGGGTGCTCCGCCCGGCCCCGGCCGACCACGACTGGCACGCCGATCCGGGCCTGGCCCGGATGACCACGTTGCTGGAGACCAAGACGGTCTGGCACCCCAAGGGCGTCTGAGACAGGTCTACTACGCGGGGTAGGATTGACGGGTGACTCGGCTGGGGGACCTTGAGCGTGCGGTGATGGACGTGCTGTGGGACTCGGTACCCGCCACGTCGGACGGCGTGACCGTGCGCGAGGTCGCCGACGCCCTGGACGGGCGTGAGCTGGCCTACACCACGGTCATGACGGTGCTCGACCGGCTCGCCGGCAAGGGCATGGTGCAGCGCGAGCGGGAGGGGCGGGCCTGGCGTTACCGGCCCGCCGCCACCCGCGAGGCGCACATCGCCCAGCTCATGCTCGACGCCCTCGACCTCGGCGGCAGCCGGGACGCCGCGCTGGTGCGTTTCGCCCGCTCGGTGACCGGCACCGAGGCGGAGGTGCTGCGCGCGGCGCTCGGCGCCGAGGCCGCCGGGACAGCCCCGAACGCCGGGCTGACCGACCGGGTCGAGGACCCGCGACGGTCCGCCGGTTCGGCGCTCGACGAGGCGACGGACCGGTAGGGCGGCCGCCGTGGCGTACGCCGTGCACTTCGCCGCGACCATCCTGGCCTGCTGGCTGACCGCGCAGGTCCTCGCCGCCGCGCGGTGGACGTGGCGCGCCCCCCGGGTGGCGATCGTCTGCTGGCAGGCGGTCGGCTTGGCGCTCGGGCTCTCCGCGATGGGCCTGCCGATGGCGGTGGGTCTCGCCGCCTACGACCGGCCGACCGGGGGCGCGCTGCTGGCGCTCGCCGACGACCTGGCCCACGGCACGCTGCCGCCGGGCGTGGGCGCGGCGCACCTCGGCCTGGTCGGGGTGGGCTTCGGCATCGGCGCGGTGCTGCTCACCACGACCGTGCGCGCGGTGCACGGCGCGGTTCGCGCCCAGCGCCGGCACCGGGAGTTGCTCAGCCTGGTCGCCCGGCGCGACCCGACGGTGCCGGGCGCGCTCGTGCTCGACCATCCGAGCGCGGCGGCGTACTGCCTGCCCGGGGTGCGGCCCCGGGTGGTGGTGAGCGCCGGCACGGTAGACCTGCTGGATCCGGCGGAGCTGGCGGCGGTGCTCACCCACGAGCGGGCGCACGCCCAGGAGCGGCACGATCTGGTGCTGCTGCCGTTCACCGCGCTGTGCCGGGCGCTGCCCTGGTTCGGCTGGGTGCGCGACGCGCACGCGCGGGTGGCGCTGCTGGTCGAGATGCGCGCCGACGACAAGGCCCGGGAGCTGCACGCGGAGGAGCCGCTGGCCGGCGCGCTGCGCCGGTTCGCCGCCGCCGGGCACCGGGTCACGCCGGCCGGCACGCTCGGCATCGGCGACCAGGATCTCGACGTACGCGTCCAGCGCCTGCTGGTCGCGGACCGCCCGCCGCGGGTGCTGGGGGCGACCGCGTTGGCGGTGGCCGGCACGCTCGTCGCGCTGCCGATCTCGTTGTTCCTGAGCTGACGACCCCTACGGGGCTTCTCCGGGTTCGCGCGCCCCTATAGGTAGCCAAGCTACGTGTAGGGTCGCTATGACAAGCGAAACAACCCGTGGGAGAACCGCCGTGGATCCCCTGCTCCTCGCCCGCCTCCAGTTCGCCACCACCACCTCGCTGCACTTCCTCTTCGTGGTGGTCACGCTCGGCCTGGTCACCCTGCTGGTCGGGCTCCAGACCGCCGGCTACCTCACCGGCAAGCCGGTCTACGAGCGGCTGACCCGGTTCTGGGGCCAGCTCTACGTGATCAACTACGTGCTCGGCATCGCCACCGGGATCGTGATGGAGTTCCAGTTCGGGCTGAACTGGAGCGGCCTGTCGCGCTACGTGGGCAACGTGTTCGGGGCGCCGCTGGCCATCGAGACGCTCGTGGCGTTCTTCCTGGAGTCCACGTTCCTCGGCATGTGGATCTTCGGCTGGCACCGGCTGCGGCGCGGGCTGCACCTGGCGCTGCTCTGGGGCGTGGCGCTCACCGCGTACGCCTCGGCGTTCTGGATCATGGTGGCGAACGCCTGGCTCCAGCACCCGGTCGGCTACGAGGTGCGCGACGGCGTCGCCCACCTCACCGACTTCGGCGCGCTGCTCACCAACCCCACGTTCAGCTTCGCGTTCGGGCACGTGGTCTCCGCGAGCCTGGTCACCGGCGGCCTGCTGATGGCCGCGGTCAGCGCCTGGCACCTGCTGCGCGGCACGCCGGACTTCGCGCTGTTCCGCACCTCGCTGCGGCTCGGGCTGGTCACCGCGGCGCTCGCGGTCAGCGCGTTGCAGGGCTTCGGCTTCGCCCAGTTCGGCCCGGTCGGGCAGCTCCAGCCCACCAAGTTCGGCGGCGGCCCGGACCGCGACGCGGTGGTGGCCGACTGGACCGCCCGGTTCGGCCCCGGCGACTGGGACCCGCCGGTGCTGTCCAGCGTCGGCCTCGGCTTCATGATCCTGATCGGGTTCGCGCTGGGCTGCGTCTGGCTCCTGCTGCCGCTGCTCTGGCGCGACTGGATCATCCGGCTGCGGTTCCCGCTCTGGCTGGTCCTGCTCGGCCTGCCGCTGCCGTTCGTGGCGGTGCTGCTCGGCTGGATCGCCCGGGAGGTGGGCCGCCAGCCCTGGGTGGCGTACGGGCTGCTGCCCACCGCGCAGGCCGTCTCCCCGGTCCCGGCCGGGCTCATGCTCGCCTCGCTGATCGGGTTCAGCCTGCTGCTCGGCGCGCTCACCGTCACCAACTGGGTGCTGCTGGCCCGGCACGCCGCCCGGGGCGCGCGCGACCCGCTGCTCGGCCGCCCGCCCGCGCCCGAGCCCGACGACCACCACCACCAGCCCGTGTTCGCCTGAGGAGCCCGTCGTGGAACTCGCCTGGTACGCCCTGCTCGGCCTCTTCTTCGCCGCCTACCTGGTGCTCGGCGGCTACGACTACGGCGTCGGCCTGCTGCTGGCCCGGCGCGCCGGCACCGGACCGGGCGACGCGCTCGCCCGCCGGGTCGCGCTCACCGCCGTCGGCCCGTTCTTCCTCGGCAACGAGGTCTGGCTGGTGGCCACGGTCGGCATCCTGTTCGGCGCGTTCCCCACCCTGGAGGGGGAACTGCTCTCCGGCTTCTATCCGGTCGTGCTCGGCGCGCTGGCCGGGGTGGTGCTGGTCACCGCCGGCGTGCAACTGCGCGGCCGGGCCGGCGGCGAGGCGGCCCGGGCGGCCTGGGACCGGATCGTGGTGGTCGGCAGCGTGCTCGCCGCGCTGGGCTGGGGCGCGCTGCTCGGCGGCCTGCTCCAGGGCGTGCCGCTCACCGCCGACGGGCACGTCGCGGGCGTCGGTCACGTGGTCACCCCGTTCGTGGCCGCCGCCGGGCTGGCGCTCGTCGCGCTCGTCGCGCTGCACGGTGCGACCTTCCTCACCCTCCGGCTGCCGCCCGCCGACGCGCCGGCGCTCG
The DNA here is from genome assembly GCF_044455315.1 of Micromonospora sp. NPDC051300. Taxonomy (NCBI): domain Bacteria; kingdom Bacillati; phylum Actinomycetota; class Actinomycetes; order Micromonosporales; family Micromonosporaceae; genus Micromonospora; species Micromonospora sp. NPDC051300. The sequence goes on from NZ_JBITEP010000006.1 coordinate 124,774, forward strand.
CCCGGCTGGCCCGTGGCCTGGTGCCCGCCGCGCTCACCGCGATCGGCGCCGCCACCGCGCTGGGCCTGCTCTCCGACCGGGTACGCGCCGCCGTGGCGCGACCGGCGGTCGCCGTACTCCTGCCGGTGGCGCTGGTGGCGGCGCTGCTGGTGGCCCGCGCGGCGCTGCGCCGGGGTCGGGCCGGGGTGGCCTTCACCGCCACCGCGACGGCGTTGGCGCTGCCCGCGCCGCTGGTCGGCGCCGCGCTCTGGCCCCGGATCCTGGTCTCCACCACCGACCCGGCGACGTCGCTCACCGTCGCCGACGCGGCCGCGAGTCGCCCGACGCTGGCGCTGCTGGGCTGGCTCGTGCTGCCGCTCGTGCCGGCCCTACTAGGCTTTCAGGCGATGTGCTGGTGGGTGTTCCGGGGACGGATCGACGGCAGGGCACCGGTGTACTGGTGAACCGCCGCCCGTTCGACCCGCGTCTGCTGCGCCGGGTCCCCGCGGCCCGGCGCGACCTCGCCGTGCTCGCGGTGCTGGGCGGGCTCACCGCGCTGCTGGTGGTCGCCCAGGCCACCGCGCTGGCCACGCTGCTGGCCACCGCGATCGACGGGCGGCTGCACCGGGCGGCGCTCGCCAGTTTCCTGGCCGCGGTCGCCGCCCGGGCGCTGGTGAGCTGGGCGCAGGGCACGGTGGCCGCGCGGGCCGCCGCGACGGTCAAGGCGGCGCTTCGCGCCGATCTGCTGCGCGCGGTCGGCCGGCACGGCCCCACCTGGGTCGCCGGCCGGCGGGCCGGTCAGCTCGCCACGCTCGCCGGTCGCGGCCTGGACGCGCTCGACCCCTACTTCACCGGCTACCTGCCGCAGCTCGTGCTGAGCGTGACCGTGCCGGCGGCGGTGCTGGCCCGGATCGTGTTCGCCGACTGGAGTTCGGCGCTGATCATCGCGCTGACCATCCCGCTCATCCCGATCTTCGGCGCGCTGCTCGGCTGGCAGGCGCAGGCCGCCACCGAGCGTCAGTGGCGGCGGCTGTCGCTGCTCGGCGGGCACTTCCTCGACATGGTGGCCGGGCTGCCCACGCTGCGCGCGTTCGGCCGGGCCCGGGCCCAGGTGGACGTGGTGCGCCGGATGGCCGACGGCCACCGCCAGGCCACCATGCGGACGCTGCGGATCGCCTTCCTGTCCGCGCTGGTCCTGGAACTCGTCGCCACGCTCTCCGTGGCGCTGGTCGCGGTGCCGGTCGGCATCCGGCTGCTCGGCGGCGGGATCACGCTCTCCACCGCGCTGCTGGTGCTGCTGCTCACCCCGGAGGCGTACCTGCCGCTGCGCGCCGCCGGCAGCCGGTTCCACGCCAGCATGGAGGGGCTGACCGCGCTGGACGAGGCGCTCACGCTCTCCGCCACCGACGCGCCGGCCACCCCGGCCGGCGCCGGGCGCACGGCCCCGCACGGCCGCGGCGAGATCCGCTTCGAGGGCGTGACTGTCGCGTACGACCGGACCACCGCGCTGCGGGACGTCACGCTGACCATCCGCCCCGGCGAGCGGGTGGCGGTCATCGGCCCCAGCGGCGCCGGCAAGAGCACGCTGCTCAACCTGCTCCTCGGCTTCGTCGCCCCGACCGCCGGCCGGGTCACCGTGGACGGCGTCGACCTGGCCGGCGTCGACCTGGACGCCTGGCGCCGCGAGCTGGCCTGGGTGCCGCAGCGGGCACACCTGTTCGCCGGGTCGCTGGCCGACAACATCCGCCTCGGCGCGCCGGCCACTCCGGACGCCGCGCTGGCCGGCGCGGTCGCCGACGCGGCGCTGGACGAGGTGGTCGACGCGCTGCCCGACGGGCTCGACACCGTGCTCGGCGAGCGCGGCCACGGCCTGTCCAGCGGGCAGCGGCAGCGGGTGGCGCTGGCCCGGGCGTTCCTCCGGGGCGCCCCGCTGGTGCTGCTCGACGAGCCGACCGCCCGGCTGGACAGCGCCAGCGAGGCGGTCGTCCTGACCGCCACCCGGCGGCTGGTCGCCGGGCGGACCGCGGTGCTTGTCGCGCACCGGCCGGCGCTCCTGGCCGACGCCGACCGGATCCTGCGGGTCTCCGACGGCCGGGTCACCGAGCTGCGCCCGACCGCCACCGACCCGGCGGTGACCCGATGAGCGCCGAGCGGGCGGTGCTGCGGCTGGCCCGGCCCTACCTGGGCCGGCTGCTCGGCGCCGGGTTGCTCGCCGCGGCGACCGAGTTCGCCGGGCTGGCGCTGATGGCGACCGCCACCTGGCTGCTGATGAGCGCCGCCGGCCGACCTCCGCTCGACCGGTTGACCGTGGCGATCGTCGCGGTACGGGCGCTCGCGGTCGGCCGGGGCGTCTTCCGCTACACCGAGCGGCTCGCCGGCCACGACGCCGTGCTGCGCATGGTCACCGACGTCCGGACCCGGGTCTTCGCCACGCTCGCCGCCCGGCGCGAGTCCGCCGACAGGCGTACCGGCGACGCGCTGAGCCGGCTGGTCTCCGACGTGGAGGCGGCCCAGGACCTGCTCCTGCGCGTGCTCGTGCCGGGGTCCGCGGCGGCGCTGGTAAGCGTGCTCGCGGTCGGCGGCGCGGCGCTGATCTCGCCACCGGCCGCCGGCGTCCTCGCGCTCGGCCTGCTGCTGGCCGGGGTGGCGCTGCCCGCGCTGGCCACCCGCCTCACCCACCGCGCCGCCGACGAGGTGGCCCCGCTGCGCGGCGCGCTGGCGGTGGACGCGGTGGACCTCACCCACGGCGCCGCCGACCTGGCCGCGTTCGGGGCGACCGACGCGGCGCTGGCCGCCGCGCGGGGTCGGGCCGACCGGCTGGCCCGGCTGGAACGCCGGCTCGCCGCGACCGGCTTCGCGGTGGACGCCGCCGGCGTGCTGGTGGGCGGCCTGACCGCCGCCGCGGTGGTGGTCGTGGCGCTGCGCGCCGGGGTGGGCGGGGTGCTGGTCGGCGTGCTCGCGGTGGGCACGCTGGCCGCCGTCGAGGTGGCCCTCGCCCTGGTCGCCGCCGCCCGGCAACGCACCCAGCTCCGGGCCGGGCTGGCCCGGGTCGCCGAGCTGCTCGCCGTGCCCGCCGCGACGACGCCGGCCGCCACCGCGCCACCGGCGTCGGGCGGCCACGACGTGCGGTTCGAGGACGTGACGGTCCGCTACCGGGCCGGGGCCGCGCCCGCGCTGGCCGGGTTCGACCTGGACCTGCCGGCCGGCCGCCGGGTGGCCGTGGTCGGGCCCAGCGGGGCCGGCAAGAGCACCCTGGCCGCGGCGCTCACCGGTGCGGTACGCGCCACCGCCGGCCGGGTCACCGTCGACGGCGCCCCGATCGCCGACCTCCCCGCCGAGCACCTGCCGCGACTGGTCGGCGGCCTGCTCGCCGAGGCGTACGTCTTCCACGCCACGGTCCGGGAGAACCTGCTGCTCGGCCGCCCGGACGCCGGCGAGGCGGAGCTGACCGGGGCCACCCGGGCGGCCGGTCTGCTGGACTGGGTACGCGACCAGCCCGACGGGTGGGACACCGTGGTCGGCGAGCAGGGCGGGCAGCTCTCCGGCGGCCAGCGGCAGCGCCTCGCGCTGGCCCGGGCGCTGCTGGCCGCCCCGCCGGTGCTGGTGCTGGACGAGCCGACCGAGGGCCTCGACCCGACGGCCGCCGACGCGGTGCTGGCCGCCGCGCTCGCCGCCACGCCGGCCGGGCACTCGGTGCTGCTGATCAGCCACCGGCTCAGCGGCCTGGCCGGGCTGGACGAGATCGTGGTGCTGGAGGACGGCCGGGTGACGCAGCGCGGCGGGCACGACGAGCTGGTGGCCCGGCCCGGCTGGTATCGGGAGCAGTGGCTGCGCCAGGAGGCGGCCGAGCGCGGCTACCTCGCGCTCTCCCCCTGAGCCGGGTCGGGGATCTCCCGGACGCGGCCGGCGGCCCGACGGTGGCAGGCTGGTGCCATGCGCGTGGATCAGGGGGCACGGGTCGAGGAGCGGCTGCGCGAGCTGTCCGGGCGGCTGCACGGGCCGACCCGGCTCAAGGCCGACCTGCTGACCGAGGCGCGGCACGCGCTGGAGGACGCCGCCGAGGCGTACCGGGAGGGTGGTCTGCCGCGGGCGGAGGCCGAGCGGCGGGCGGTGGCCGAGTTCGGCAGCGTGGCCCAGCTCGCGCCCGGTTTCCAGGCCGAGCTGGCGGCCGGCGCGTTGCGTGGGTTGGCGGTGCGCACGCTGGCGGTGGCGGTGGTGCTGATGGCGGCCGGTGACCTGACCTGGCGGGGGTCGAGCTGGAGCGCCGGGCCGCGCCCGCCGGCGGGTTATCTGCTGCTCTCCGCCGCCCTCAACGGCATCTGGGGGCTGGTCGCCGGGTTGGCGCTGGCCGGGTTGCTGCTCGGCGCGCTGGCCGCCCGGTGGGGCTCCGCCGGCGTGCTCCGGTCGGCCCGGGTGGTCGGTTTCGGGCTGACCGGCGGGCTGCTGGTCGGCGCGCTCGCCGGGGGCGCGTTGTTCGGCTGGTCGGTCCGGCTGTGGGACGCCGCGTTGACCTGGCCTCCGATGATCATCGGTGCGGTGGTGGTGTCGGCGGCCTGGTTCGCGTTGGCCCGCTCGGCGCGCTGGTGGCTGCTCAGCGCGCGTGGCCTCCGGCTGGCCCGGCGGTGAGGCGCGGGTCAGGCCGGGGCCACCGGCGGCTCGTCGGCGCCGAGGAAGCGGCCGACGGTGGCGCTGAACTCGCGCCAGCCGGCCCGTTCTCCGGCGAGCGCCCGGCCGCCGGCGTCGGTGAGCTGGTAGGTGCGGCGTTCCCGGCCGTTGACCGTGCTCCACGTGCTGGCCACCAGGCCGGCCCGTTCCAGCCGGCGCAGCGCCGGGTAGATGGTGCCGGTCGGCAGGTCGAGCGTGCCGCCGCTGCGCGCCCGCAGCGCCTCGATGATCGCGTAGCCGTGCAACGAGCCCCGCTCCAGCACGGCCAGCAGCAGCGCGTCCAGGTGTCCGTGCAGCGCCTGCGCCCTCATGCGTAGAAAGCCTACTTGTCCGAGCTTCGGGACGCCACCGGGGTGCGGCTCCCGACCGGAACCGGTCGCCCACTAGGGTATGTGCGCAGAGTCACTCGGCGGCGCGACGCCGCCGGGTGGGCACCCGAACGCACACGGAGGTCAGCGTGGCCCGCCAGTCGCCCCAACGGCCCGACGCCGACGAGCCCGAGCTCGACGACACCGAGGCGCCGGCCGCAGCAGACGAGGTCGAGGACGACCGCCCGGCGGCGGACCGCGCGCTCTGGGACGAGGTGCGGATCGACCCGGTGGAGATCGCCCTGCCCGCCGGCACCGGCTACACGCTGCGGGCCTACCGGTCGGCGCGCGAGCTGACCCCGACCGACGTCGCCGAGCGCGACCTGGACGACCCCTTCCTGGCCCGCCGCCAGGTCGTCGACACCGAGGACGACGAGGAGGTGGTGATCCTCGACGAGGAGTTCGCCGCCCTCTCCGCCGAGGACGACGACGAGGACGACGAGAAGGCCGGCAAGCGCGCCGGCGCGTCCCGGAAGGCCGACGCGGACGCCGAGGCCGACGCGGACGCCGACAAGGCTGACGAGGACGAGGCGGACGAGGACGAGGACGACGCCGCCGGCGACGAGGAGGTGCCGGTCTTCCTCACCCACAAGGGTCGGCTGCTGCTCTTCAAGACGCCGGAGTCACTCGTCACTTTCATCCGTTCCGGCGCGCCCAACGACCTGTCCCAGCTGGACAGTTGGAATGAACTGTCCGAACGGCTGGAACCGGCCGACATCGCCCCGCTGGACGAGGACACCTACGAGCTCGACCTGGTGGTGGAGAACCTCCGCGGCGGGCACGACGCGTGGGATCCCGCGCTCCTGATCGAGGCCGGCGAGATCGCCCGTGACCTGGCGTACGCCCTGCGGCTACCGGCCGTGCTCGACATGCTCTCCGCCGGCTCCAGCCTGGACGATCTGGACGAGGCGCTGCGCGCTTCCGTCAACGGTGGGGTCGGTGGTTTCCTTGGTCGCCGCCGGTTGAAGAAAATCGGGGCACAAACCGCAAGTCTGGGTTGGCGCACCATTGTCGGCAAGATCTCTGCCGTTGTGGACTGGCGCGACTGACCCGGAGCGGGGAGCATCAGTCTCTGGCAGAACAAGACACCTGTGTCCCGGGAGGAGGACGACGCCGTGGCGCTCGTGCGCGTGTACTGCGGTCTGGCCTCGGCAGATCCGGCCGACCGATCGGCTTCGGCCGGAACGACGCTGACGTCCGCTGTGGTCGACGACGCAGGCCGTCTTCTGCACGTCTCCGAGATCGGTGACGACCCCGCCGGCTACGCCCGGCTGGTCGCGATGCTCGTCGAGCGGTCCGGCGGACCGGCCGGCGCGGCCATCGCCGCGGACAGCGACGACCACATCGTCACCTCGCTGCTTAGCGCCGCCGGCCGGCCGCTGGCCCTCGCGGACGACGACGCGGTCGACGACTTCGCCGAGCGCTTCGCCGACGACGACTCGCTGGAGGAGATGCAGTCCCCGCCGGCCGAGCGCCGCGCGGTCGGTCTCGCCCGGGCCCTGCAGGCCGGCGCGCTCTCCGCGGTGAGCCTCCCCACCCCGCGCGACCTCGCCGGCTACAAGCAGGTCCTGTCCGCGCACGCGGCGCTGGCCAGCGGGCGGCACTCGGCCGCGGTGACGCTGCGCGAGGTGCTCCGCGAGCTCTACCCGGCCGCGCTGCGGGCCTACCCCGACCCGGCCGAGCCGGTCGCCCTGGCGGTGCTCGACGCGCTGCCGGAGCCGGGCATGCTGACCGGCGCCGGCCGCGGCCGGGACATCGGCGCGGCCACCGACGCGGTGACCGCGCACCTCGCCGCCGAGGGCCTGGCGGACGCCGACACCGTCACCGAGGCGGTGACCGCGCTGCGGGTCGCCATCTCCGAGACGCCCCGACGGGCCACCGTCAACCGGGTGCTCACCGCCGCCGTCGCCGAGACGGTGCGGCAGGCCGTCGCGTCCGTCCGGGCCTGCGACGCCGGTTGCGACGCGCTGGTCGGCGCGCTGGCCGAGCGGACCACCCCCGCGCCGGTCGCCGGCCGCCGGGCCGCCGCGCGCCGCGGTGAGCCCGTCGACGAGTTGACCGCCCCGGCCGGGCTGCGCCCGGTGCGCCCGGCCCAGCCGGAGCCCGCCGTCGAGCCGGTCGGCCGGCGCAGCCGACCCGAACCGGAGCCCGAGGCCGTCGAGCCGGCGGGCCGCCGCAGCCGTCCCGAGCCGGTCCCCGGTGGCCGGCGCAGTCGCCCGGAGCCGGTCTCCGGTCCGGCCGCCCCGACCACGCCCCGACCGCTCGGCCCGCCGCCGGTGGCGCCCGCGCCGCTCGCGCCGCCGCCGGTCGCCCCGGCCCCGGTGACCCCCGTCGCCCCGGCGGCGGTACTGGGCCGCCCGATGTCCGCGCCACCGAGCCGCCCCGAGCCGACCGGCGCGCCGCTGCCCTCCCGGGTGGACGGACCGACCAACCGGCCGGTCTCCTCGCCGCCCCCGCCGCCGCCCGGGATCACCCCGATCGCCCCGGCCCAGCGTGGCGCGGTGCCGCCGGCCGAGGCCGGCGAGCCGTTCCGCCCCACGCTGACCACCGCCGCGATCAACAAGGCCCGGGCCGAGCGGCAGCGCACGATCATCCCGCCGCGCCCGAAGACCACTCCGGCCGAGCCGCCGACCGGCGGGTTCAGCGCCACCGACCTGAGCATCCCGGTGCCGAACCCGCGCCCGGCCGCCCCGGAGCCCGCACCGCCCGGCTCCCGCGCCAACTGGCCGCTGGTCAACAGCGGCGACGACCAGGCCGACCGGGAACGCGAGGCGCCCGCCTACCCGTACGGGCGGAGCGTGGACGCGCCGAGCGACCCGGGACGGGTCACCCCGCCGTGGCTCGCCGACGACCTGCCGCCGGAGCCCCCGATGCTGCGGCTGGTCGAGCCGCCGCCGCTGGCCGACCGGGCGCTGCGCACCGAGCTGGACCGGCCGACCGACCCGGGCCTCGACACGCCGCCACTGCGGTTGGTCGACCGGGGCGACCCGGCCCGGGCGATCGCCCGCGCCGAGATGCCCGCCCCGCTGGAGCGGCGTCCCGCGCCGAAGGAGCACCGGCCCCCGCCGGTCTCCGACGAGGGCGACGGCGACCTGTTGATCTTCGCGCAGGCCAAGTCCGCCTGGTTCGTCGGCCACGGCGACGAGGCCGACCTGGAGTGGGCGACCACCGCCGACACCGGTTGGCAGGCCGCCGAGCAGGCGGCCCGCCCCTCGATCGGCGCGGAGACCAAGGCCGGCCTGCCCAAGCGGGTCCCGCAGGCCAACCTGGTGCCCGGCTCGCCGCTGCGCGAGGAGCGTCCACTGCGGATCGTCCGCAACGCGGCGAGCCTCGCCGAGAACACCACCGGCTACTTCCGGGGGTGGCGACGCGGTCAGGAGATCGGCGGCTTCGCCGTCGGCGGTCGACCCGGCCGCGAGGCGGCCGGCGGCTGGGACTTCAGCCGGGACACCGGTGACCGTGACGACGAGCGGGAATACGAATACCGCTCGGCGGGCTACCGGTCCTGACCATCCGCCGACCGCGGGTGTTCCTGCCCACACCCGGATAATTTGACGCCAGGTCCGACCGGCCGGGAACATACCCGGCGGACCAGCGGCGGCGCGCGTTCGCCGGGGTGGGAAGGCGACTCCATTGGCGACACCGGCATTCGACTCCACCGTGCTCACCCGTCGGGGCGTCCTCGCGGCCGCGGCCGGCAGCCTGCTGCTCGCGGGCTGCGGACCGCAGGGTCAGCGGCCGGACGCGGGCGGAAGCAGCAGCGCGCCCGGTGACCAGAATCTGGTCGTCGGCGCCAGCCTGGAGCTGAGCGGGCGGGGCGCGGCGCTCGCGGTGGCCCAGCGGCGGGCCCTGGAGATCGCGGCGGAGTCGCTGAACCGTTCCGGCATCCCGGTCGGCAACCTGATGCGGTCGGTCCGGCTGGAGATCCGGGACAACGGAAGCGACCCGGAGGTCGCCGCCCGGCACGCCGCCGAGATGACCCGCGCCGGCGCGCACGCCCTGGTCGGCGGCGTCCTCGGCGACACCGCCACGGCCCTCGCGGTGGCCGCCCAGCGGCTCAAGACGCCGTTGTTGGCGCTCGGCTTCTCCGACCGCATCGTGCTGCCGCTCGCCGACCGGACGTTCAGCTTCAAGCTCACCCCGGACGCCGCCGACGTGGCCCGGCGGATGGTGGACCTGCTCGCGTCCCAGCGGGTCGGGCGGGTGGTCCTGCTGGCCGAGGACGGGCCGCACGGCGACTCCGGCGTCCGGGCGCTGAAGGAGGCGTTGGACAGCAGCGGCGTGGACCTGGCGCGCACGGTGCGCCTGCCCGGCGGCGGGCAGAGCTTCCGGGCCGCCGCCGAGCGGGCCGCCGCCGCGGACCCGGACGGCGTCGTCGTCTGGGCCACCGCGCCGGACACCGGCACGGCGGCGCGGGAACTGCGCCGCGCCGGCCACCGCGGCGCGCTCTTCTTCGACGCCGGCGCGGTGGTGGACGACACGTTGCGCGGCGCCAACGCGAAGGCGGTCGAGGGCGCGTACGCGGTGCATCCGGCCTGCCTGGGCGGCTCCGCGCTGACCGCCACCAGCGGGGCGCAGGTGGCCCGGCGGGACTTCGACTACCGCTACACCCAGAAGCACGGCTCCTCGGTCGGCTTCGCCCCGTACGCGGCGGACGCGCTCCAGCTCCTCGCGGCGGCGGCCCGGAAGGCGACGAGCCTCGACCGGGGCCGGCTGCGGGCGTTCCTGCAGACCCAGATGGCCGAGGGCATCGCCGGTGGGTACGCGTTCACCGCGGACCGGCACGGCGGCATGGAGGCCGACTCCCTCGGCGTCTACCAGGTGTCCCAGGGCGGCTGGGCCCGGTACGCCTGACCGCTGCGCCCGGACCGTCCCCGCCGGACGGTCCGGGTGACCACGTACCACGTCCGGCGACGGACAGCAGGAAGCGCCCGGTGGCCGATGGCCGCCGGGCGCTTCCGCGTGTGGGTCAGGCGGGTGCGACGGCCCGCGAGCGCCGCATGGTGAGCACGTACTCGACAAGCGAGATCAGCACGTGCTTCGTCGACTCCCGGTTCCGGGCGTCACACGGCACCACCGGCACGTCGCGGGAGATCGCCAGCGCGTCCCGGACGTCCTGCGGGTCGTGGTACTGCATGCCGTCGAAGCAGTTGATGGCCACCAGGTAGGGCAGCCGCCGGTGCTCGAAGAAGTCGATGGCGGCGAAGCAGTCGGCGAGCCGACGGGTGTCCACCATCACCACCGCGCCGATCGCTCCCCGGACCAGTTCGTCCCACATGAACCAGAACCGCGTCTGACCCGGCGTACCGAAGAGGTACAGGATCAGGTCACGGTCGATCGAGATACGACCGAAGTCCATCGCCACCGTGGTCGTCGTCTTGCCCGGCACCTGCCGGGTGTCGTCGACGCCCACGCCGGCGGAGGTCATGATCGCCTCGGTGGTCAGCGGCGTGATCTCCGAGACCGAGCCGACCAGCGTCGTCTTGCCGACGCCGAAACCACCGGCGATAACGATCTTCGCCGACGTCACGCGTCCGCTCGGCACCGGCGGCCGGTGCGACATGTCAGAGCCTGCGAAGTCCACTCAGCACCCTCTCCAGCAATTCAGTGCCCACCGCGTCGTCGGAGTCGTCCAGAATGGTCGGCTCGTGGACCGCGACCAGGCCATCCGTCGCCATGTCGGCGATGAGCACCCGGGCCACGCCGAGCGGAAGCTGCATCCGCGCCGCGATCTCGGCGAGCGACTGCACACGTCCGTCACACAACGCGGCTATGTACTGGTGTTCACGACCTTGGCCACCGTTGCCAGTGGCCACCGCTCGGCCGCGCACCGTCGTCTCGACGAGCGCCTCCAGGGCGATGTCGAGCCGAGGACGGGTACGACCACGGGTCACGGCGTACGGCCGGACCAACGCTCCGGTCGGTTCGTCACGATCCGCCATGTCGCCGCTCACCTCCCTCGTACCCGACACCGGCTCGCCCCGGTGACACCCGTCGCTGTCGTTGTTGTTCCCGCTCCTGACCCACCGGCCAGCGCGTCATTCAGCCCATCATCCCCACAGCCGTGCGCGGCTGTGGCGTCAGGGCGTCGCCCACCCGGTCTACGAGCAGGGCCATCTCGTACCCGACCTGGCCCACGTCGCAGCTACGCGCCGCGAGCACCGCGAACGACGAGCCGTCGGAGATGGACATCAGGAACAGGAAGCCGTTGTCCATCTCGACGACTGTCTGCAGCACCGCCCCACCCTCGAAGCAGCGCGCCGCGCCCTGGGTCAGGCTGACCAGGCCGGAGGCGATCGCCGCGAGCTGGTCGGCGCGGTCCCGCGGAAGGTCACGGGACGAGGCGAGAAGCAGGCCGTCGGCCGAGACCGCGACCGCGTGCGCCACTCCTGGCACCCGGTCGGCGAAGTTGGCGAGCAGCCATCCGAGATCCTGGGTAGTAGTCATCCTTGTTGCTCCTTCTGCCCGCTCCCGGCCACCGGGCCTGAGCCAGACTGCGAGGACTGCTGCCCGCCCGGAGTGCCCTCCGGGCCGGTCGTGTTGCTGTCAGTCGGGTGGTTACGCCCCCGCTGGACACCCCGATGGTAGGCCGAGAGCAGACCCCGGACGGCCTCCGGCGTCCGCCGCTGCGCCGCCGGCGCCGGCTTGTCGATGCTGCCGGGCACGAGCTGCGCCATCGGCGTCCGCTTCGGCAGGCCCTTCTGGGTGGTCTCGGCGACCGGAACCTCGGTGGCCGCCGAGGCGGCACGCCACCCGTCGTCCGCCGCGGTCTGCCACGGCGACGACTGCTGCGGGGCCGTGGGCTGCCGGGTGGGCAACCCCCCGGTGTACGAGGGACGGCCGTTGCCGTTCGCCGCCCGGTTGTCCCGCGGCGCTCCGCCGGCCGTCGGAGTGTGTGCCATCGGTGTGTTACCTGTCGTCGCGGGTGTCGGCTGCGGCACGGGCCGACCGGCGGTGTCCACCTTGGCGAACTGCTGCGTCGCGGCGCCGTTCGCCGGAGCCGGCTGGGCCGGCGCCGCCGACTCCTCGTTCGGCCCCGGCCGGCGGGTCCGGAACCACGCCGACTCGAGCTCCCGGAAGATCGGCAGCTCCATCGTCTCGTCCGCGTACCGCTGGCGGTTGCCGGCCTGCTGGGGCGCGACCGGCCGGGGCGCGGGGGCCACCGGCTGCGGCCTGGCCGGCGGGGTGGCGGCCTGCTGCTCCGCCGCCGACGGGGTCTCGGAACGCGGGACCCGGGGCAGCTCGGTGGTCATGTCCATGCCGCCGACGGGGCGCTCCGGCGCGACGGGCGCCGGTGCCGGGGCCTGGGTGACCGGCGGCCAGACCGGCGGCGCGCCGACGTGCGGCGCGGGCGCCGGACGCGACGGCAGCCGGTCGGCCGGCGGCGCGGACACCGGACGGCCGTCGGCCGTCGGACCGGAGACCGGCGCGGCCGACACCGGACGGGCCGGCAGCGGGGTGCCGGAGACCGGGGCCGCCGACACCGGACGGGTCGGCAGTGGAGTGCCGGAGACCGGCGCGGCCGACACCGGACGGCCCGAGTAGGGGTCGACCGGGTACGGGTCAACCGAGACCGGGTGCCCGGAAACGGGCGCGGCGGAGACCGGGCGGCCGGCGAACGGGTGACCGCCGGCCGGGGCGCCGGAGACCGGCGGCAGCGGCGGCGCGGACACCGGCGGGACCGGCGGGGCGGAGACCGGCGGCGGGTTGTAGGGCCGCGCCTCGGGGCTGCTGGGCAACTGGCGCGGGATCGCCGGCTGCTGGCCCGTGACGGCGGGGTCGCCGTCGCCCGGGTGGCGACGCTGGGGCAGCGGGTCGATCCGCTGGCCGTTCTCCGACCGCGGCGGGTAGCCGTCACCGGCGCTCGCGTTGGCCCCGGTCAGGTCGGACCAGGCCGGCATGGCACGACCGGCGTTCGCCGGGGTGCCGGCGCCGTTGCGGTGGCCCGGGTCGAAGGACCGGCCGCCGAGCGTGACCTGGTTGCCGGAGGCGCCGGGGTGTGGGGCGGGCGGCGGGGTGTGCGGTCCGTTGCCGAGCGCGGCCATGGCGCCGAACGCCGGGGCCGGGCCGGCGCCGAACGCCGGCGCGGGACCGCCCTGCTGCGGGCCGCCACCGAAGGCCGCGGCAAGACCACCCTGCTGCGGACCGCCGCCGAACGCCGACCCGGGACCGCCGTGCTGGGGGCCGGCGGCCGGGAGGGCCGGCACCGGTCCGCCGCGCCCGGCGAGGGCGCGCGGCACCAGGACCGTGGTGGGCAGCGTGACGTCGGCGACGGTGCCCCGGTCGGCGGCGGGCCGCAGCTCGACCTTGACGCCGTGCCGGGCCGCCAGCCGGGCGACCACGACGAGGCCCATCATCCGGGAGACCGCCACGTCCACCTGCGGCGGCGTGGCCAGTCGGTCGTTCAGGTCGTGGAGCTGGTCGGCGCTGATGCCGATGCCGCGGTCCTCGACGTAGAGGGAGGCGCGGTCGCCGACCCGGCGGGCCTCCACCATGACGTGCGAGTCCGGCGGGGAGAACGCGGTGGCGTTGTCGAACAGCTCGGCGACCAGGTGCACGAGGTCGTTGACCGCGTGCGCGGCGACCTCGATGTCCCGGTCGATGACGCCGAACTCGATCCGGGTGTAGTGCTCGACCTCGGACTGGGCGGCGCGGAGCACGTCGATCAGGGCGGCCGGCTCGCGCTGCACGCGGGTGGAGTCCGCGCCGGCGAGGACCAGCAGGTTCTCGTCGTTGCGGCGCATCCGGGTGGCCAGGTGGTCGAGCTGGAACAGCTCGGCCAGCCGGTCCGGGTCCTCCTCGCCGCGCTCCAGCCGGTCGAGGTGCCCGATCAGGCGGTCGACCAGGATCTGCGAGCGGCGGGCCAGGTTGACGAACATGGTCGCGACGGAGGCGCGCAGCGCGGCCTGCTCGGCCGCGGTCCGGACCGCCTCCAGGTGGACCGCGTTGAACGCCTCGGTCACCTGGCCGAACTCGTCCTTGCTGCGCACCGGCAGCGGTTCGGCGATCTGGTTGGCGAGCTGCACCGGGGAGAGCTGGCCGGTCACCTGCGGGTCGCGCAGCCGGGCGACCGCCTGCGGCAGGCCGTACTGGGCCACCGAGAGGGCGCCCTGGCGCAGGTCGCGCAGCGAGCGGGCCATCGAGCGGGCGACCAGGTAAGCGAAGAGGATCGCCAGCAGCAGCATGGTGAGCAGCAGGCCGGTCTCCAGGAACACCGCGCGTTGGGTGTCCGAGCGCAGCTCGTCGGCCTGCCGGACCACGTTGCCGTCCAGCCGGGACTCGACCGTGCGGATCAGCTTGGCGTTGCCGACCATGGCCTGGTCCCACTGGTCCGGGCCGAACGGCGCGCCCCGCATCGAGCCGCTGTTGTTGCCGCGCATGAAGCCGGTGAGGTTCTCCGCCTTGCGCAGGTCGGGACCCTCGACGGTCTGGTCGAAGAACTCGGAGTCGGCCGGGGTGGCGACGGACCGGAAGGTCGCGAGCGCCTGGGCCTGGGCGGTGCCGCTGGCGATGAACTGCTCGCGCAGCGCGGGACTGTACTGCCCCTGGGTGAGCGCCTGGTGCACGACCACCCGGCGCTGGGCCAGGTATTCCTTCTGCCGGGCCACCGCCGCGGCGGCGCGCATCCGGTCGCTGAGGTCGTTGTCGCCGGCGAGCTGGGTGGTCGAGTCGCGGATCGACAGCAGATCCTCGATCAGGCTGTCGTAGACCTTCTTCGCGTCGTCGATCTTGAGCTTGCCGTTCAGCACCTGGCTGCGGGTGGCCGGCAGGTCCTTGAGCTGGTCGTCGATCTCGTTCAGCCGGACCTCGAAGTTGCGCGGCAGGGCGTCGAGCTCGCCACGCTGCCGCGAGTAGGGCGCCTTCGCCTGGTCGACCCGCTGGTTGGCCCGGTTGAAGGCCTCCTGGTACTGCGCCCGGGTCTGGAGCTCCTTCGCGCCGAGGAAGAGCACCGAACCGGCCCGCTCGTCCTGCATCGTGTCGGCCAGGTCACCCGAGTAGCCGATCAGGCTGGCCAGGTCACCTGCCCGGTTGGCACTGTTGAGCGTCTCCAGGTGGTCGACCAGACCGCTGGTGCCCACCACGACCGTGGCGATGGTCGGCACGATCATGATCAGACCGAGCTTGGACCAGATCGGCATGTCGCGCAGCCGGCTCGCCGGCCGGCGCAGCCGCGACAGGAAGGAGCCCGCCGTCGTTGGCCGTTTGCTCACGTCACCGCCCTCGCAAAACCGCGTCCGACGTCACCTGAGGGCAACGCCGAGCGTCCGACCCGGCGGGTCGGACCTCCGAGATTCCATCACGCCGCCTCGCAAAGAGAAAGCCCAGGTTGTCCCTCGCCGGAGGTGTGATGAGATGTTGATGCAATTTGATAGCAATCCGTCTGGCCGGAGTCACTGAAGGTAATGGAACACCCGCACCGCGTCGTCCTCCTTGCCGGGCCGTCAGGCTCTGGAAAGTCGTACATAGCGCAGCGAACCGGACTTCCGGTGCTGTGCCTGGACGACTTCTACAAGGACGGCGATGACCCCTCGTGTCCACGCCGAAACGGACAGGTCGACTGGGAGTCCCCCGCGTCCTGGGACGCGGACATGGCGGTGGAAACAATTGCCCGATTGGCCCGGGAGGGCAAGGCCGAAGTGCCGGTTTATGCGATCGGCGCGGACCGGAGGGTGGCCACCCGGCCATTCGACGTCGACGGATCGCCATTCTTCGTCGCCGAAGGGATCTTCGCCGCCGAGATCGTCGCCGAGTGCCGGCGCCGGGGCCTGCTCGCCGGGGCGTACGCGCTGCGCCGCCCGCGCGGCGCCACCTTCCTCCGCCGGCTCGCCCGCGACCTGGGCGAACAGCGCAAGGCGCCCCGGGTGCTGCTGCGGCGTGGCCTCACGCTGCTGCGGGCCGAGCCGGCCGTGCTGCGTCGCCAGACCGGGCTGGGCGCCGAGGCGGCCCGGGCCGGCGAGGTACTGCGCGGGGTGGCCGCCCTGCTCGCCGGCCACCCCCGCCGACCCTGATCAGCCGATCAGCTTGGCGTACGCCGGCTTGATCACCTCGTCGATGATCCGCAGGCGCTCGTCGAACGGGATGAAGGCGCTCTTCATCGCGTTGATGGTGAACCACTGGAGTTCCTTCCAGCCGTAGCCGAACGCCTCCACCAGCAGCGCCATCTCGCGCGACATCGAGGTGCCGCTCATCAGCCGGTTGTCGGTGTTCACCGTCACCCGGAAGCGCAGGTCACGCAGCAGCCCGATCGGGTGGTCGGCGATCGACGCCGCCGCCCCGGTCTGCACGTTCGACGACGGGCACAGCTCCAGCGGGATGCGCTTGTCCCGCACGTACGCGGCCAGCCGACCCAGCGCCGGCGGGTTGCCCGTCGTGATGTCGTCCACGATCCGGACGCCGTGACCGAGCCGGTCCGCGCCGCACCACTGGATCGCCTGCCAGATCGACGGCAGCCCGAACGCCTCACCGGCGTGGATGGTGAAGTGGAAGTTCTCCCGCTGGAGATATTCGAACGCGTCCAGGTGCCGGGTGGGCGGGAAGCCGGCCTCGGCGCCGGCGATGTCGAAGCCGACCACGCCGGTGTCCCGGTGCCGCACCGCCAGCTCGGCGATCTCCTGCGACCGGGCGGCGTGCCGCATCGCGGTGAGCAGGGTGCCGATCCGGATCGGCGTGCCCGCCTCGGCGGCCAGCGCGCTGCCCTCGCGGAACCCGGTGACCACGGCCTCGACCACCTCGTCCAGGGTCAGGTTCCGCTCCAGGTGCTGCTCCGGCGCGAACCGGACCTCGGCGTAGACGACGCCGTCGGCGGCCAGGTCCAGCGCGCACTCCCGGGCGACCCGCCGCAACGCGGACGCGGTCTGCATCACCGCCACGGTGTGCGCGAACGTCTCCAGGTAGCGCTCCAGCGAACCGGAGTTCGCCGCCTCGGCGAACCAGCGACCGAGCGCCTCCGGGTCGGTGGCGGGCAGTTCGTGGCCGGCCTCGGCGGCCAGCTCGACAATCGTCGCGGGCCGCAGGCCGCCGTCGAGGTGATCGTGCAGCAGCGCCTTCGGGACCTTGACGATGTCCTCGTACGAGATTGCGACCATGCTCAGACCCTAGTCACCTACGGTGCCGGCCCGGCACCGGACCGGCTCAGGGGCGCCAGCCGTACACCCGCTCGACTCGCAGGCGCACCACCAGGCGACCGTCGGCCACCATGGCGGCCCGGTAGTCCGCCCAGTCCGGGTGCTCGCCGCGGATCCGCCGGTAGACCTCGACCAGTTCCTCGACCGTCGCGTCGTCGGTCGCGGCGGCCGGCGGGGTGAGCGCCACCGCGCCCTCGGCCACCGCGTACGCGCCGCCGTCGGCGGTGGTCACGTGGAAGCTGGCCCGCGGGTCGCGGCGCAGGTTGCGCACCTTGGCCCGGTCGCCCGTGGTGGAGCAGCGGATCAGGCCCGGCTCGGCCAGGTAGTCGACGTTGGACAACTGGGGACGGCCGTCGCGGCGCAGGGTGACCAGCACCCCGCGTCCGTGCTCGCCGAACAGCTCCCAGAGCCGCGCGCTCACGCGGTCACCCGCAGCGGCGCGAGTGCGGCGGCCAGCCGGACGAGCCGGTCGAGCATCAGCCCGGCGGCCTCGTCCCGGCCCGGGTCGGCACGCAGCTCGCCCGACTCGTCCAGCGCCTGTCGCAGGAAGACGACCACCGCGTCGTTGACCGGTGTCATGTTCAAGGTCGTCACCACCTGCTTGATCATCTGCACCGCGCGCAGGCCCCCGGAGGTCATCCCGTAGCTGACGAAGCCCACCGGCTTGTGCTGCCACTCGTGGTAGAGGTAGTCGATCGCGTTCTTGAGCGGCGCGCTGAAACCGTAGTTGTACTCCGGCATCACCAGGACGAAGGCGTCCGCGGCGTCGGTGGTGGCGCTCCACGCGCGGGTGTGCTCGTGTAGGTAGACCCGCTCCGACGGATGGTGCGGCTCGTCGTGGAAGGGCAGTCCGACCTCGGCCAGGTCGACGAGGCGCACCTCGTCGAAGCCGCCGTGGCGGACGGCGGCGGCGGTGAACCAGTCACCGATGCGACGGCCAACCCGACCGGGGCGGGTGCTGGCGACGATCACGTTCAGGCGGGGCATGGTGCGGTCACTCCTGTCGGTTCGGCGGCCGGGGCCGGCACGGTGAGTCGGGGAACGAGCCAGGCGACGATCGGACCGATGCCGACCGCGTAGAGCAGGGTGCCGGGACCGACGGCCCCGCCGAGCAGCCAACCGACCGCCAGCACGGTCACCTCGATCAGGGTGCGTACCGGGCCGAGCGGAAGGCCGCGGGCGGCCAGGCCGGTCATCAGGCCGTCGCGCGGACCGGGACCGAGGCGGGCGCCCAGGTAGAGCGCGGTGGCGAGACCGTTGAGCAGGACGCCCGCGACAAGCAGTCCGGTCCGGCCGGCGAGCGGGTCGACCGGGGGGACCAGGGCAAGTGTCCCGTCGAGAGCCAGCCCGACCAGGGCGACGTTCGCCACCGTGCCGACGCCGGGGCGCTGCCGCAACGGGATCCACAGCAGCAGCACCAGCAGCGCCACGCCGTTGACCAGCAGACCCATCGGCAGACGGGTGCGGGCGGCGAGGCCCTGGTGCAGCACGTCCCAGGAGGCGAGGCCGAGGTCGGCGCGGACCATCAGCGCGACGCTGACACCGAACAGGGCCAGGCCGGCGAGAAGCCGGACCACCCGGGCCGGCATTTTCGTTGACATGTCATCAACCTACGCGGCGGGTTGGTGACATGTCAACCAGTCGGTAGGATCGGGGCATGGAGGAACCGCGCTGGCTCGACGAGCGGGAGGACCGCGCGTGGCGGGGCTACCGGCGGATGCGCCGGCTGCTCGACCTGGAGCTGGCCCGTGAGCTGATGCAGGACGCCGGCCTCTCCGAGCCGGACTACGACGTGCTGAGCGACCTCTCCGAGACCCCCGGCCAGCGGATGCGGCTCAGCGAGCTGGCCGACCGGATGCTCTGGTCCCGCAGCCGGCTGTCCCACCACATCTCCCGGATGCAGCAACGCGGCCTGGTCGTCCGGGAGGAGTGCGCGACCGACGGGCGCGGCTCGGTCGTGACCCTCACCCCGGCCGGCCGGCGGGCCGTCGAGGCCGCCGCGCCGGGACACGTGGCCGCCGTCCGTCGCCACCTGATCGACCTGCTCACCCCGGCCGAGCTGGCGGCACTCGGCACACTCAGCCAGCGGGTGGTCGACCGTCTCGCCGGCCGACCCGGCGACGGCGACGATCGACGCGCGGACGCGGGGGGCTGAGCCGTGGACCACCGGATCCTGGCCCGGCTGCGCTGCCCGGTCTGCGCCGAGCCGCTGGCCGAGGCCACCGCCGGCACCACCCGCGCGCTGCGCTGCCCGCGCGGGCACAGCTTCGACACCGCCCGGCAGGGCTACGTCAACCTGCTCGCCGGCCGGGCCCCGCACAGCGGCGACAGCGCCGAGATGGTGGCCGCCCGGGCGGACTTCCTCGCCGCCGGGCACTACGACACCGTCGCCGCCGCGCTGGCCGCCGCCGGCCGGGTCACGGCCGGGGACCCGTACCCCCTGGTGGTGGAGCCCGGCGCCGGGACCGGGCACTACCTCGCGGCGGTGCTGGCGGCGCTGCCGGACGCCGCCGGCCTGGCCCTCGACGTCTCCAAGCCGGCGCTGCGCCGCGCGGCCCGGGCCCACCAGCGCGCCGCCGCCGCGCTGGCCGACACCTGGCAGCGGCTGCCGCTGGCCGACCGGTCCGTGCGCGTGCTGCTGAACGTCTTCGCGCCGCGCAACGGCCCGGAGTTCCACCGGGTGCTCGACCCGGCCGGCGCGCTGCTGGTGGTCACCCCGGCCACCGACCACCTCGGCGAGCTGGTCGAGGCGCTCGACCTGCTGCGGGTGGACCCGGCCAAGGCCGACCGGGTCACCGGCAGTCTGGGCGCGCACTTCGTCGAGGAGTCCGCCACCGAGCACCGGGCCCGGCTGGCGTTGACCCGTGCCGAGGTCACCACGCTCGTCGGAATGGGGCCGAGTGCCTGGCACGCGGACCCGGACCGGCTCGCCGCGCGGATCGCCGCGCTGCCCGAGCCGACACCTGTCACGCTCGCCGTGCGGCTCGGCACGCACCGCCCGCGCTGAGCGGGCTCAGGTGGAGAGGTCGACCTCTTCCCAGCCCGGCGGATCGTCGTGGTACGGCCCACGCAGCACCACCGCCCACTCCAGCGCCCACCGGCGCTGCCCGATCGCGTTGGCGTCCACCAGCCCGGGCAGCTCCCGCCCGGCCCTCTCCGTCTCCAGATAGGCCCAGTCCAGGCAGTAGTGCAGGTCGAGCAGCGCGGCGGCGTCGGCGGGATGCTGCGGCGCGGCCAGGATCCGGGCCCGCCACTGCGGAAACGTCTCCCCGGTGACCAGGTTCGGCATCCGCTCCACCAGCCGCTCGTCCACCGGCACGGTCGGGTCGAGCTGCTTGCTCAGGCCGAGCACCCAGGCCAGCGAGAAGAGCGCGTCGTGGTGCAGCACGAACGAGCGGTGGTCGCCCCGGCCGCCCATCACGAACTGCCACTCCGGCGGCGTCAGCATCTCCACCAGGTGCGACTCCAGCAGCCAGCTCATCGCGGCCTGCGGCGGCATGCCGAAGCAGCGGGCCAGGATCAGGTGCAGCACCGCGATCCGCGCTTCGATCTCCGGCGTCGGGCGCAACTCGATCTCGTCGCCCGGCTCCCAGACCAGCGGAAACTGCGGCGGGGGCAGCGGAAGACCCAGCCGGGACAACTCGTCGAGGCTCGCCTCACGGACGGCCCGGGGGTCGGGAGCGGATACGCGCAACGCCTCAGTCCCTGTCTGCTCGCCTCGGCTCGATGCCGGTCGGTCCCCCTGGCCTGCGAGGATAGCGGCTCCGACCGGCCCGGCACCATGGCCCGCCGGTCAGCCGACCCGTTCGATCACCAGCGGCGTGGTGGTGGGGGCCGCCGGCGCCACCCGGATCGCGTCCCGGGCCTGCGCCAACGCGGCCGGGATCCGCTCGGCGTGCTCGGCGCGCAGCTCAAACAGCGGGTCACCGACGCGCACCGGGTCGCCCGGACGCTTGTGCAGCACCACGCCGGCCGGCACGCTGACCGGGTCCTCCTTGCGGGCCCGGCCGGCGCCGAGGCGCCAGGCGGCCACCCCGATCGCGTACGCGTCCACCTCGGCCACCCAGCCGTCCTCGGTCGCGGTGACCAGCTCGACCTCGTTGGCGGTCGGCATCGGCGCGTCCGGGTCGCCGCCCTGCGCCCGGATCATCGCGCGCCACGAGTCCATGGCCCGCCCGTCGCGCAGCGCGGCGGCCGGGTCGGCGTCCGGCAGGCCGGCGACGTCGAGCATCTCCCGGGCCAGCGCCAGCGTCAGCTCCACCACGTCGGCCGGGCCGCCGCCGGCCAGCACCTCCACCGACTCGGTGACCTCGACCGCGTTGCCGACGGCCAGGCCGAGCGGGGTGGACATGTCGGTGAGCAGGGCGACCGTCCGCACGCCGTGCGCGCCGCCCAGCTCGACCATGGTGCGGGCCAGCTCGCGGGCGTCGTCGACGTTCTTCATGAACGCGCCCGAGCCGACCTTCACGTCGAGCACCAGCGCCCCGGTGCCCTCGGCGATCTTCTTGCTCATGATCGAGCTGGCGATCAGCGGGATCGCCTCGACGGTGCCGGTGACGTCGCGCAGCGCGTACAGCTTCCGGTCGGCCGGGGCAAGCCCGTCACCGGCCGCGCAGATCACCGCGCCGACGTCGCGGAGCTGGGCGATGAACTCGTCGTTGGACAGCGCCGCGCGCCAGCCGGGGATCGACTCCAGCTTGTCGAGCGTGCCGCCGGTGTGGCCGAGGCCCCGGCCGGAGAGCTGCGGGACGGCCGCGCCGCACGCGGCGACCAGCGGGGTCAGCGGCAGGGTGATCTTGTCACCCACGCCGCCGGTGGAGTGCTTGTCGACGGTCGGCCGGGCCACCGGCGACAGGTCCAGCCGCTCACCGCTGGCGATCATCGCGGCGGTCCACCGGGCGATCTCCGGGCCGGTCATGCCGCGCAGCAGGATCGCCATGGCCAGCGCCGACATCTGCTCGTCGGCCACCAACCCCTTGGTGTACGCGTCGACCACCCAGTCGATCTGCCCGTCGCCCAGCACGCCTCCGTCCCGCTTGGCCCGGATGACGTCAACCGCCGTGAAAGCACTCACCACAAGATCCAATCAGTAATAGCGCGTGCGCGAGGTCCACCCGACCCGCGAACGGTGACCACATCGGGCCTGGGCCGACCTCAACCCCAACGAACCGGGATCTCCGACGGCGGCTCGCCCTCACCGGCCCAGAAGATGGTGCCGGACGCGTCCACCACCACCACGCGCGGCGTCCGCGCCAACCCCCACTCGATCGCCCCGACCGAATCGTCCCAGGTCGGGCCCTCTTCCAGCACACCGGTCTCGGCGCCCTCGGTGTCGCCTGCCGACCGCTCCCAGTAGGCCGTCCAGACCTGCCGCCCGTCCGAGAGGTCGGGGTGCACGAACACCGTGCCCCGCCCCCGCCAGGCGGCCAGCCGGTCCGGCACCACGGGCACCGGGCGCTCGCCGGTGACCGCCTCGATGTCGGCCACGTCGAAGGCGTGCGGCAGCAGCTCGGCCATCCGCAAGGGTCCACCCTTCGCCTCGATCAGGCACTCCGGGCCGCCCTGCTCCCAGAGCAACTGCCGGCACCTGCCGCACGGCATCAGCGGCTCGCCGGTCGCGTCGACGCAGGACAGCGCCACGATCCGGCCGCCGCCGGTGGCGTGCAGCGAGGAGACCACGCCGCACTCGGCACAGAGCACCACGCCGTACGCGGCGTTCTCCACGTTGCAGCCGACCACCACCCGGCCGTCGTCGACCAGGGCCGCGGCCCCGACCGGGAACTTCGAGTAGGGCACGTAGGCGTGCCGCATCACCTCGGTGGCGGCGGCCCGCAGCCGCTCCCAGTCGATGTCCATCACGACTCCCATTCTGCCCAATTCACGCCGATCGGTCGCGAGCGCGGCCGGAGACGACGGTGCCCGGCGGGTCACCCCCGCCGGGCACGGTGCGTCGCGCGGCGGTCAGCCCTTGATGTACGGCTTGCCGTCGGCGGCCGGCGCCCGGACCCTGCCGACCAGCCCGGCCACCGCCAGGATCGTCGCCAGGTAGGGCAGCATCGCCAGGAACTGGCTCGGGATGCCGCTGCCGATCGCGCCCAGGTAGGTGGCGAGCTGGTCGGCGAAGCCGAAGAAGAGCGCCGCGAGCAGCGCGCCGGTCGGGCTCCACCGGCCGAAGATCAGCGCGGCCAGGGCGATGAAGCCCTTGCCGCCGATCATGTTCTTGGTGAACGAGTAGAGCGCCAGCGTGTACGACGCACCGCCGACGCCGGCCACCAGACCGGCCATGATCACGTTGCGGTAGCGCAGCCGCAGCACCTTCACGCCGAGCGTGTCGGCGGCGGTCGGGTGCTCGCCGACCGACCGGGTCCGCAGGCCCCACCGGGTACGGAACAGCGCCAGGTGGATGACCAGCACCAGCAGCAGGCCGAGGTAGAGGAAGATGTTGCCCCGGAACAGCGCCGGCCCGAGCAGCGGGATGTCCTTCAGCAGCGGGATCTCCCAGTTGCTGAACCGCGGCGCGCTGTTGTACTTCGCCGCGTCGGTCTGCATCAGCCGCTCGTAGAGGAAGCCGGTGACGCCGACCGCCAGCAGGTTGAGCACGATGCCCATGACCACCTGGTCGACCAGGTAGCGGATGGCGAACACGGCCAGCAGCAGCGAGATGAACGCGCCACCGATCGCGGCGGCCACCAGGCCGACCCAGACGCTGCCGGAGATGCTGCCGAACAGCGCGCCGGAGAAGGCGCCCATCAGCAACTGGCCCTCGATCGCCACGTTGACCACGCCGGATCGCTCGCAGAGCACACCGGCAAGCGCGCCGAAGATCAGCGGCAGCGCCAGGACGAACGTGCCCCGCAGCACGTTGACCAGCGGCATGAAGTTGCGGCCCTCGGGGGCGGCGGAGACCTGCCAGCACAGGAAGCTCAGCACGAAGGCGACCAGGCCGGCGCCGAGCAGCAGGGTGAACCAGCGCTTGGGCACGCCGGCCAGCAGCGCGGCCCCGGTCGCGGCGGCGATGACCCCGAACAGGATCGCGCCGACCGTGCCGTTGATCTCCAGGGCGGCACCGCCCTCGGTCTCGCTGAGCGTGAAGCGGGCCTGCTGGTCGGTGGCGAGCGCGCCGAACAGCACCGCCGCGAGCACGCCCAGCGCCAACAGGACGGCGCCGGCCTTGCGGGCCCGCGTCCAGAAACCCTCGTCGACCGCGGTGACCGCGACGTCGGGGACAGCGGTGGTGGACATGCTCACCAGCCCTTCGCGAGGCTCGTCTGCAGCCGGGCGGCGCGGGCCGCCCGGAGCTGGAAGATCGCCTTCACCAGGGCGGGCGCGGCGATGAAGATGACGATGAGCGCCTGGAGCACGGTGACCAGTTCCAGCGAGATCCCGGAGTACGACTGCATCCGGTTGCCGCCGGCCTGCAGCGCGCCGAACAGCAGCGCGGCCAGCAGCACGCCCCACGGCTTCACCCGGCCGAGCAGGGCGACCAGGATGCCGTCGAACCCGATCTGGGCGATCACCAGCGGGGTCAGCGCGTCGGCGGTGGAGCCGAGCACCATGTTCGAGCCGCCGAGGCCGGCCAGCAGACCCGCGATCACCATCACCAGCACGTACGTCTTGGTCACGCTGATGCCGGCGGTCCGGGCGGCGTCCGGGTTGGCGCCGACGGCGCGCAGCTCGAAGCCGAGCGTGGAGCGGTTGAGCAGCCAGGCGATGAACCAGGTGGCGAGCACCGCGAGCAGGATGCCGGCGTGCACCCGCAGGTTGTCGCCGAGCAGCCGGGGCAGTTGCGCGGAGGACTCGACGGGCTTGCTGATCGCGTCCGACCGGGTCGGGTTCTGCACCCCGCCCTGGACGATGATCCAGGAGAGGAAGTAGACCGCCACGTAGTTGAGCATGATCGTGTTGATCACCTCGTGGGCCCCGGTGCGGGCCTTGAGGATGCCCGGGATGAAGCCCCACAGCGCGCCGCCGAGCGCGCCGGCGATCAGCGCCACCAGCAGGTGCACCCCGGGGGGCAGCGGCAGCGCGAAGCCGGCGACCGCGGCCAGGACGACACCGATGGTCGCCTGGCCCTGGGCGCCGATGTTGAACAGGCCGCCACGGAAGGCCAGCGCCACCGACAGGCCGGTGAAGACCAGCGGCGCGGTGTAGGTGAGCGTCTCCGAGATCGGGCCCATCGCGGCGGTGAAGCCGACCGCGTCCGGGTCGAAGATCGCGCCCTTGAACAGGTTCGCGTACGCCTCGCTGACCACGGTCCAGCTCGCGTTCAACGCGTCCGCCGGGCGGGCGGTGATGTAGCTGTAGGTGGCCAGCACCTCCGGGTCGGAGACGATGATCAGCACCGCGCCGACGAGCATCGCCAGCACGACCGCGAGCACGGTCACGGTCACCGTGTTGGCCGCCCACAGGTTGTCCAGGAAGAGCCTGCCCAGGCTGGGCCGGGGCGCCTCGGCGGGCCGCTGCTTCAGCGCGGTGTCGCCGGCCGGCGTCGTCGGCGTCGCCCGGGCCTCCTCGCGGGCCTGGAGCGACTCGGTCGCCGGCTCCTTGTCCGGGGAGCCCGACGCCGGGTTCGGGTTCGTCATGCCTCGTCCTCGTTGCCGGGGCCCTCGGGGGCCGGGGCGGCGTCGCCCTCGCGCGGGGTCGCGGGCGCGGTGTCGGGGGTGATGCCGGCCATCAGCAGGCCGATCTCCTCGCGTGGGGTGTCCGGGCCGACGATGCCGATGACCCGGCCGCGGTACATCACCGCGATCCGGTCGGCCAGGCCGATCACCTCGTCCAGCTCGCTGGAGACCACCATGACCGCGGTGCCGACGTCCCGCTCGCGGATGACCTGGCTGTGGATGAACTCGATCGAGCCGACGTCCACACCGCGGGTGGGCTGGGCGGCGATGAAGAGCTTCAGCGGCCGGGACAGCTCCCGCGCCACGATCACCTTCTGCTGGTTGCCGCCGGAGAGCGTGCCGACCGCCGCCTCGGCCGACGAGGTACGGACGTCGAACTGCTCGATCCGCTCCTTCGCCGACTTCGCGATCGCGTCCGGCTTCAACGACAGGCCCTTGCCGAACGGCGGCCGGTCGTAGATGTCCAGCACCAGGTTCTCCGCGACGGAGAACTCCTTGACCAGACCGTCGACGCTGCGGTCCTCCGGCACGTAGCCGACGCCGGCGCGCAGCACCTTCTTGGTCGACCAGCCCTGCGTCGCCTCGCCGTCGAGGGTGATCGAGCCGGCGAGCACCGGGCGCAGGCCCATGATCGCCTCGATCAGCTCGGTCTGGCCGTTGCCCTGCACGCCCGCGACGCCGAGCACCTCACCGGCGTGCACGGTCAGGTCGACGCCGTCGACCGCGCGGATCTGCCGGTCGTCGTCCACGACCAGGCCGGCGACCCCTAGGACCGGCTTGCCCGGCTGGGCGGGCTGCTTGTCCACGGTCAGCCGGACGTTGCGGCCGACCATCAGCGCGGCCAACTCGTCCCGGCTGGCGCTCGGCTCGGCGGTGCCGACCGTCCGCCCGCGCCGGATCACGGTGATCCGGTCCGCGATCGCCTTCACCTCGCCCAGCTTGTGGGTGATGAACACGATCGACTTGCCGGCGGCCTTGAGCGACCGCATGACGGTGAGCAGTTCGTCGGTCTCCTGCGGGGTGAGCACGGCGGTCGGCTCGTCCAGGATCAGCAGGTCGACGTCGCGGGTGAGCGCCTTGACGATCTCCACCCGCTGCTGGATGCCGACCGGCAGGTCCTCGATCACCGCGTCCGGGTCGACCCGGAGGTTGTACCGCTCGGAGACCTCGGCGACCTCGCGCCGGGCCCGCCGGCGGTCCAGCAGGCCGGCGAACGGCAGCCTGACCTGCTCGGCCCCGAGCATCACGTTCTCGGCCACGGTGAAGACCGGCACCAGCATGAAGTGCTGGTGCACCATGCCGATCCCGGCGGCGATCGCGTCCGACGGGCCCTTCAGCTTCAGCGGCTTGCCGTCGACCAGGATCTCGCCCTCGTCCGGCTGGTAGAGGCCGTAGAGCACGTTCATCAGGGTCGACTTGCCGGCGCCGTTCTCGCCGAGCAGGGCGTGGATCTCTCCAGGCTCCACCGTGAGGTCGATGTGGTCGTTGGCGACCAGATCACCGAACCGTTTGGTGATGCCGCGCAGTTCGAGTCTCAGCGCAACCTCCTGGAGTGCGAGCGATGGTGCAGCGTAGCGACTGCCGCGCCGCCACCGCGCCGGGTGGGGGTGTCGGGGGATCACGGTGACCGGCCGCCCCGGGCGTGGGGTTGGAGAACCCGTACGCCCGGGACGGCCGGATCGTGCTAGCTGGTGCTTGCCGGCCCCGCTGCCGATGATCTCACCGCGGCGGCCGGCGGAGCGGTCACTTGGTCGGCTGGGCCTTCGAGGTGACCGTGATGGTGCCGGCGGCGATGTCCGCCTTGATCTTGTCGACCTCGGCCTTCAGGTCCGCCGGGACCTTGCTGTCGAAGTCGTGGTACGGGGCGATGGAGACACCGGTGTTGGCCAGGGTGCCCACGAAGCCCGGGGTGGACTGGAGCTTCTCGCCACCGGCGGCCTTCACCACGGCCTCCTTGACGGCCTCCGGGATGTTCTTGACGACCGTGGTCACGATCGCCGAGCAGTCCGGGGTGCTCTCGCAGCCGTCGACGTCGACCCAGACGACCGAGTACTTGCCGCCCGAGGCCTTGGCCGCGGCGGTGGTGCCGAGGCCGGCGCCGCCGGCGACCGGCATGATGATGTCGGCGCCCTGGGCGACCAGCGCGTCGGAGACCTTCTTGCCCTCGTCCTGCTTGACGAAGTCGTTGGTGAAGGAGCCCTTCTGGGTGGCCTTGTCCCAGCCGATGACCGAGACGTTCTTGCTCTTGGCCTTGTTGTAGTACGCCACGCCGTCGGCGAAGCCGTCCATGAAGATGGTGACCGGCGGGATCGGCAGGCCGCCGTAGGTGCCCACCTTGCCGGTCTTGCTCATCCCGGCGGCCAGGTAACCGGCCTGGAAGGCGGCCTGCGCGGTGTCGAACTGCATCGGGTAGATGTTGCCCACACTTGGGTTGGCGTCGACGATCGCGAACTGCTGGTTCGGGTTCGCGGTGGCGGCCTTCTTGGTGGCGTCCGACATCAGGCCACCGACGGCCAGGATGAAGTCGCACTTCTGGTTGACGAACCCGGTCAGGTTGACCTCGTAGTCCGCCTCGGCCTTCGACTGCACGTTCTTGATGTCGATGTTGTCGTTCTCCTTCTTCGCCTCCTGGAGGCCCTTCCAGGCCGAGGTGTTGAAGGACTTGTCGTCGATGCCACCGACGTCGGTCACCATGCAGGCGCTGTACTTCTTGCCACCGTTGCCGCCGGCGTTGTTGTTGTCGTCGTCCGGAGCCTCACCACACGCGGCGGCGCCCAGCACGAGGCCACCCGCCACGAAGGCGGAGGCGATCCGCATCCCACGCACAGAGCGCAAGACGTCTCCTTCCCATTGCGCCCGCGTCGTGCGCGGTACGCATGCCCTTGCGCCGGCCTGCGATGTGCCGCCGGCGTCCCACGTTACGGACGGGAGCGTACGCCCGCGCCCACCCACCGGCCGACAATCGTGCACGACTGTTGAGTGTCCGTTACCCCGGTGTAACCCTTGGGTGGGGCAGATCACTCTTTCGACCGGTAGGCGTGCGCGGACACGTCCTGAACGTCTGATTCCCGGTGCCCTCCCGGCGTCCGGCGGACTACCGCCAGAACACCGCGACCGCCGCGTTGAGCAGCGTCAACCCGATGATCGCAAGGAAGTGCCCACGGTTCACGGACTCCCGCTTACGGGAGAAGAAGACCATGACGAAGATGAGCAGCGCGAGCACCAACTTGGTAACAAGCTTCGCCGGGGCCGGTTCGTCGCCGTCGCGCAGCGGCGCGGAGAGCCCGAGACCGGTCAGGATCTGGATCACCGCCCCCCACAGCATGGCCGCGTTGATCCGCAGCCGGCCGCTGACGTACTGGGCGATCCCGCCGCCGAGCAGCAGCGCGAAGCCGATCAGATGGACGTAGAGAAGGATCAGTCGAAGAGCTTCCACGCCGATCATCCTCCCCCATCAACGACACCGCGTAGTAGTCAGCTCGCCGAGGTGCCGTCATACCGTGACCTGGGCCGCCTGCGGCCGCGCCGACACCGTCTCGCCGCCCGCACCACCGCCGGCCCGGCGACCCAGCAGGACCAGCGCCAGCCCGACCAGCGCGTACCCGGCCAGCACCGCCAGCGGCCGGCCGGCGCCCGCGCCGTCGAAGAACGCCGCCGAGCGCAGCAGCGTGCCGCCCGCACCGACCGGCAGGAACTGTCCGACCGTCCCCCACGGCTGCGGCAGCAGCTCGGGCGCGGCGGCGACCGCGGAGAGCGGGTTGCCGACCAGGAAGACGAGCAACGCCCCGAGGCCGAGACCGGCGCGACCGAGCAGCGCGCCGAGCCCCGCGACCGTGCCGGCGGCGGCGAGCGAGAAGAGGCCGATCACGCCCGCCTCCCGCCACGGGTCGCCGTCGAGCAGGCCGAGCCAGCCGTGCAGCACCGCGACGCCGGCCGCGCCGGCCAGCACCGCGTACCCGAGCAGGCCGGCCAGCCGGGCGCGGCGGCCGGCGACCAGCAGCGTCAGCAGCACGCCGGCCAGCATGCCGGTGAGCGCCAGCGGCAGGAACCCGGCGGCGAACCCGGCC
The DNA here is from genome assembly GCF_044455315.1 of Micromonospora sp. NPDC051300. Classification (NCBI taxonomy): domain Bacteria; kingdom Bacillati; phylum Actinomycetota; class Actinomycetes; order Micromonosporales; family Micromonosporaceae; genus Micromonospora; species Micromonospora sp. NPDC051300. The sequence goes on from NZ_JBITEP010000006.1 coordinate 154,599, forward strand.
CCGCGCGGGTCGTCCGGGTCGGTCGGCACGACCGCGGTCACCGGCACCGGGCGGCCGGCCGAGAGCTGGCCGGCGGCCTCGGTGAGCAGGGCGGCCACGGTCGGGCTCGCGGCCGGCGCGGTGTGCAGGGCGACGCCGTCCGGGCCGGCCACGAACGCGGCGTAGACCTCCCGGTCGCGCAGCGCCCGGTCGGCCGCCGCCGCGTCCGGCAGCGCGGTGATCGCGAAGCCGCCGGGCCGGGCGGTGGTCAGCCGGGCGGTCAGCTCGGCGACGGCCGGTGGCGGACCCGCCACGGCCACCGGCAGGTCGCGCGGCGCGAGGTGCGCGGCGGGCGCCGCGAACAGCGGTACGAGCAACGCCTGCACCGCCACCACCACGCCGACGAGCAGCGCGGTGAGGGCCCAGGGCGAACGGGAGCGGAGCATCCTCGTCTCCTTAAAACGAATGTTCGTTCTCTTGAGATGAGCGTGCGCCGCTACCGACCCGTTCGTCAAGAACGAACGTTCGCTTTAGGATGTGTGTCGTGCCACGCGTCTCCGAACAGCACCTCGCCGCCCGCCGCCAGCAGATCCTTGACGCGGCCCGGCGCTGCTTCGTGCGCGACGGGTTCCACCACACCTCGATGCAGGACGTGATCAAGGAGGCGGGGCTCTCGGTCGGCGCGGTCTACCGCTACTTCCCCAGCAAGAACGACCTGATCACGGCCATCGCCCAGGCGGTGATCGGGACCGCCGACGCGACCTTCGCCGACCTGTCCACCGCCGACCCGCCGCTGCCCCTGACCGGGGTGCTGGAACGCGCGCTGACCTTCGTCGACACCCAGCTCGGCCCGGACGGCGTGCTGCCGCTGGCGCTCCAGGTGTGGAGCGAGGCCCAGCGGGACCCGGTGCTGGCCGAATTCGTCGCCGCCACGTACACCCGGTTGCGCGGCCACTTCGTGACCGCCGCGACCCGGGCGCGCGACGCCGGCGAGCTGCCCGCCGACGCCGATCCGGCGGCCGTCGGCGCGGCGCTGTTCGGGCTGGTGCCGGGCTACTTCACCCAGCGGATCCTCACCGGATCGCCGGACCGCGCCAGCTACCTCGCCGGCGCCCGCACCCTCCTGCGCTGAGGGTGTTAGGAGGGGCCCCCTGTTATGCAGAATGCGTTAACAAGGGGCCCCTCCTTACTCACCAGCGCCAGAGCTGGAAGGTGGGGCCGTCGGCGGGCAGCGTCGCCGCGCCGGGGCGCAGCGCGGGCGCACCGCCGTAGATGTTCTCGGCGGCGGGCAGGCCGGTCAGGTGGACCGGGGCGCCGGGGGCGCGCCGGGCCAGCGCCAGCACCGTCCCGGTGGGCGCCTCGCGCAGGAAGACGAGCGTGTCCGCGTCGGCGTGCACCCACCGCAGCCCGCCGTGCCGCAGCGCCGGCTCGTCGCGGCGCAACGCCAGCAACGACCGGTACGCGTCGAACGTGCGCCGGTCCCAGCTCTCCGGCCGGTGCCACGGCATCGGGGTACGCGAGCCCTCCCCGTTCGTGCCGGTCAGTCCCAACTCGTCACCGGCGAAGACGACGGGGGTCCCGGGCATGGTGGCGAGCAGCCCGGCGGCCACCTCCTGCCGGGCCGCGTCGCCGACCACGGTGCGGATCCGGGCCGAGTCGTGCGAGCCGAGCAGTTGCCACGAGTGCGTGTACGACCGCCAGGAGATCAGCGACCGGTAGGTGTTCATGGTGGCCAGCACCGCGTCCGCGTCCCGCCGCCGCACCCCGCCCGGCGTGCCGAGGAAGTTCGGCACCGGGCCGTCGCCGTGGCGCAGCCAGGACCACACCGGGTCGGTGAAGCCGACGTAGTTCATCGTGCCGTGCCAGCCGTCGCGGTCCAGGTCGCCGGTGTGGTCGTGGCCGTGCTCGGCGAGCAGCAGCCCGTCCGGCCGGGTCTCGGCGACCACCTCGCGCAGCAGCCGCGCCACCTCGTGGGTGTACGCGTCCGCGCCGCGCCGGCCGGTCATGTTCGCCACGTCCACCCGCCAGCCGTCCAGCCCGTACGGCGGGCGCAGCCAGCGGCGCAGCAGCGAGTCGTCGGCGGTGGCGAAGCGGCGGCGCAGTTCCGCGCTGCCCCAGTTGAGCTTCGGCAGCGACTTGACCCCGTTCCACGACTCGTAGTCGGCGCCGGGCAGGTCGAAGTAGTACAGCTCCCGCTCCGGCGCGTCGACGTCGGAGATCGCGTCGGTGAACCACCGGTGCGCGTCGCCGGTGTGGTTGCTGGTGATGTCACCGAGCAGCCGCCAGCCCCGGGCCCGCACCGCGTCGGCGAGCCGGGCCAGCGCGGCGTCGCCGCCGAGCAGCGGGTCGACGGTGTCGAAGCTGGACGCGTCGTACCTGTGGTTGGACCGGGCCGGGAAGATCGGGGTGAGGTAGACCGTGTTGACGCCGAGCCGGTCCAGGTGGTCCAGGCGCTCGGTGATCCCGTCCAGGTCGCCGCCGTAGAACTGGCGGGGCGTCTCCGGGCCGCGACCGATGACCGGGGTGTCCCAGTCGCAGGCGATGGCCCAGTCCGGGACGCTGCGGCCGTCCGCGCCGGCCGAGCGGGCGAACCGGTCCGGGAAGATCTGGTAGATCACCGCGTCCCGGGCCCAGGCCGGCGGCGGCGCGTAGCTGACCAGCTTGAAGTCGCCGTGGTCCGGCACGTCGTGGCCGGCCGTGCCGGCGGCGTTGAGCCAGCGGGCGCCGGCGGCGCCGTCGAGCAGAAAGCGGTAGTTGCTGACCGGGTTGCGGACCTCGACGTCGGCCCGCCACCACACGTCGCCGCCGACGGCGCGGTCGACGACCGCCTCGGCGAAGCGCGGCTCGCCGTCGCCCGTGGTGCGCACGTGCACCTGGTCGACGCCGGCGCCGGCCGGCACCCGCACGAAGACGGGCACGGTCTGTCCGAGCGCGGGCTCCTGCTCCGGCACGTAGGTGGCGGAGCCGTCGTGGTGGGGCTGCAGGGACATGGTGCGGCCTTTCGCGTCGTACCGACAGTGAGTGGGGCGCCCGCCGCGATCGGTCACCCGACCGCGGCGGTCGCCCTCCAAACCGCTGTGGTGTACGCCGACACGACGCCCTTGCCGCAGCGTGAGCCGAGGAGGCTCAGCCCTTGACCGCTCCGGAGGTGAGGCCGGAGACGATGTAGCGCTGGAGCAGTTGGAACACCAGCACCGTGGGGATCGCGGTGAGCAGCGTGCCCGCCGCGAACATCCCGAAGTTGTTGTTGCGCTCCCCCGCCACCAGGCCGTACATGCCGACCGCGAGGGTCTTCGAGTCGGTGTTGGTGAGGAACACGTTGGCGATGATGAACTCGTTGATCGACCCGATGAACGCGAGCAGGCCGGTCACCGCCAGGATCGGCGCCACCAGCGGCAGCATGATCCGGAAGAAGACCTGCACGTGCGAGGCGCCGTCCATGGTCGCCGACTCGTCCAGCTCCTTCGGCAGGGTGTCGAAGAAGCCCTTCATCAGCCAGGTGTTCGCGCCGAGCGCGCCACCCATGTAGAGCAGGAACAGGCCCCACGGGGTGTTGAAGCCGATCCCCGGGTAGAGGTCGGTGATCGTGGTGAAGATCAGGAAGATCGCCACGATCGCCAGGAACTGCGGGAACATCTGGATCAGCAGCAGCGTGAGCAGGCCGACCCGCCGCCCGGCGAACCGCATCCGGGAGAACGCGTACGCGGCCAGCGCCGACAGGAAGATCGACGCGAAGCTGGCCACGCCCGCCAACAGCAGCGAGTTGAGGAACCAGTGGCCGAACGCGGTCCGGTCGAACAGGTTGGTGAAGTTCTCCAGCGACGCCCCGGTCGGCAGCAGCTCGGTGGAGGAGAGCGTGCCGAGCGGGTTGAGCGCCGCGGAGATCACGAACATGATCGGGAAGAGGCTGAACAGCACGGCCAGCACCCCGACCACGTGCCGCCAGCCCACCTGGGCGAACCACCGGCTGCGCGACCGTCGAACCGCGGGTGTCTGCGCGAGGCTGGTCACGAGTACACCTCCTCCTGCTTGCGGGTGTTCCGGAAGCTGATCGCCGACACCGTCGCCACGATCGCGAAGATGAAGATCGAGACGGTGGCGGCCAGGCCGTACTCGGCGCCCTGGGCGCCGAACGCCAACCGGTACGTGTAGGTGATCAGCAGGTCGGTCGCGCCGTTGCGCGGGTTGTCCGGCGCGAACGGCCCGCCCTCGGTGGTGAACAGGATCGCGTTGACGTTGTTGAAGTTGTACGCGAACGACGCGATCAGCAGCGGCGAGAGCGCCACCAGCAGCAGGGGCAGGGTGACCGCCTTGAACGACTGCCAGGGCGTCGCCCCGTCGACCGAGGTCGCCTCGGTCAGCTCCCGCGGGATGGCCTGGAGCGCGCCGGTGGCCACCAGGAACATGTACGGGTAGCCGAGCCAGAGCTGCACCAGCAGCACCGCGACCCGGGCCGACCAGGCGCCGCCGAACCAGTCGACGTCCAGCCCGAACAGGTTGTTGAGCAGGCCGAAGTCGGTGTTGAACATGTCCCGCCAGACCAGCAGCATCGCGAACGACGGCATGGCGTACGGCAGGATCAGCAGCACCCGGTAGAGGTTGGTGCCCTTCATCCGGGGCGAGTGCAGCGCGAGCGCGATGGCCATGCCGAGCAGGAAGGTGAACCCGGTGGAGCCGATCGCGAACGCGAAGTTCCAGGCGAGCGTGCCGAAGAACGGCCCGGAGATGTTCGGGTCGGTGAGCACGGCGCCGAAGTTCTTCAGCCCGACGTTCACCTTCCAGCCCTGGGTGAGCCGTTCCCCGTCGGCGGCGACGAAGGAGCCGACCTTCTCGTCGGCGGTCCACGTCTTGCCGGTCTCGCTGTCCTTGACGCAGTCGCAGCCGGCGTCGTACGTCCGGGCCGCCTTGCCCTCGTAGGCCCTGGTGAGGCCGTTGGAGCGGATCGCGCCGTCGTCGGTCGGCACGATCAGCGCGGTGACGGCGTCGCTGCGCCCGCTGGCCTGCCCGATGTTCAGCACGGTGTAGCCCTCGGCGGCGGTGATCTTGCCGCTGAGGCTGCTGACCGTGACGTCGGAGGCGTCGAGCTGACGCAGCCCGCCCGCGTCACCGGCGAAGACCTGCTTGGTCTTCGGGTCGCTGAGCAGGAAGACCAGCTCGCCGGTCGCCGGGTCGCCCTTGGTGGCGATGGTCAGCGCGTACTCGGTGGAGCCGGGGACCTGCTTCACCGAGGAGGTCTGGATGGCGACGACCGCGTCGTCCTTGCTGCCGCGGTGACCGTCGCCGAAGTTCGTGAACGCGGTGCTGGCGGTGAAGAGCACCGGGAGCACCTGGAAGGCGATCAGGAAGAGCGTGCCGGGGACCAGGTATTTCGCCGGGATGTGCCGGCGGCCCAGGTAGAGGTAGAACAGGGCGGCGGTGGTGGCGACCAGGACGCCCAGCCCGATCCAGTGTCCGGCCTCGATGAGCGGGAACGCCGCCCAGATCGCGATCCCGGCCACCAGGCCGAGCAGGACCACCTTGACGACGAGGCCGGTCGCGGTGATCGGCGCGTGGTTCCGCGCGGTACGGGACGTGCGCGGGAGCCCGGGGCGGGCGGGCTCCCGGCCCGGGGTCCGCGTGGACCCCGGGCCGGACAGCGGCGCGCTCATTACTTGATCTGACCCTGGATGGTCTTGCCGGCGGCCGTGATCGTCTTGGCCGGGTCGGCGCCACCGATGACGGCGGCCTCGGCCTTGCCGAACGGGTCCCAGATCGCGGCCATGGCCGGGATCGCCGGGAGCACCTGGCCGTTCTTGCCGGCCTCGGAGAACTTGGCCAGGTCCGGGTCCTCACCCTTGACCTGGTCGAAGGCCGCGGTCAGCGCCGGCGGGCGCGGCTCGGCCTTGTACAGCGCGACGGCCAGCTCGGGCTTGGTCACGTAGTTGGTGACGAACTCCTGGGCCAGGGCCTTGTTCTTGCCCTTGGCGGCGACGTAGAACGCCTGGACGCCCACGAACGGCTGGGCCTCCTTGCCACCGGCGAAGCCGGGGACCGGGGAGATGTCGTACTTGATGCCGGCCTTCTTGGCGTCGGCCACGGCCCACGGGCCGGAGACCAGGAAGGCGCACTTCTTGCCGGTGAAGGTGGAGATCGAGTTCTCCGGGGTGATGGACCGCTTCAGCGCGCCGTCGCCCTTCTCACCGAGCTTCGCGATCTTCTGGAACGCGGCGATCGACTCCGGCTTGCCCACGCCCAGGTCCTTCGGGTCGTAGTCGCCGTTGGCGGCGGTGCCGAACAGGTAGCCGCCGGCCGAGGAGTACAGCGGGTAGATGTGGTACGCGTCGCCGTTCTGGCCGGACTGGAGGCACAGGATCTCGCTGGCCTTCTTCTCCGCCTTGAGCTTCTTGCCGGCGGTGACCAGGTCCTCGATCGTCTTCGGCGCCTCGGGGGCCAGCTCGGTGTTGCGGAGCAGCGCCAGGTTCTCGGTGGCGTAGGGCACGCCGTAGAGCTGGCCGTTGAAGGTGACCGCCTTGACCGCGGTCTCGTTGAAGCCCGCCTTCTGCTCGGCCGTGAGCTGGACCGGGTCGATGGCGCCGTTCTGGACCAGGTTGCCGATCCAGTCGTGCGCGCCGACCACGGCGTCCGGGCCGGAGCCCTGCTGGGAGGCGGTGACGAAGTTGGTCTGCAGGTCCTTGGAGACGGCCTGGACCTCGACGGTCACGCCGTTCTCCTTGCCGAACTCCTCGGCGAAGGGCTTGAGGGCGGCGGTGCGCTTGTCGTCGGCCCAGATGACCAGCTTGCCACCGGTCGCCTTGCTGGCGGACTGCTCGGCGGCCGGCTTGTCGCTGCCGCTGTCACCACAGCCGGACGCGGCGAGCGCCAGGCCGAGGACGGCGACCACACCCGCGGTACGGATGCGCATCGGTACTCCTGTCGTCATGGCGGCCCGCCGGGGGAAGGGCGACCGCCAGTGGAAACCTCTGAAATTTCTTGCTGACCGGCGCGGGGGTACTGCGCCGCTGCTCTCGCATGTTGCGGGGACGTTAGCAAGAGGTTGCAGAGAATGGAAGGGCTTGCAGAAGTGTACGCAAGACTTTGCCGTTGAGCTAAAGTGCCGCCATGCGCGCTCGACTATCCGACATCGCCCAACAGGCCGAAGTCAGCGAGGCCACGGTGTCGCGGGTGCTCAACGACCGCCCCGGAGTGGCCCCGGAGACCCGACAGGCCGTCCTCACCGCCCTCGACGTGCTCGGCTACGAACGCCCGGCCCGGCTGCGCAAGCGCAGCGCCGGCCTGGTCGGTCTGGTGGTGCCCGAGCTGGAGAACCCGATCTTCCCGGCGTTCGCCCAGGTCATCGAGTCGACCCTGGCGCAGAGCGGGTTCACCCCGGTGCTCTGCACCCAGACGCCGGGCGGGGTCACCGAGGACGAGTACGTGGAGATGCTGCTGGACCGCCAGGTGTCCGGGATCGTCTTCGTCTCCGGCCTGCACGCCGACACCGCGGCCAACCACGACCGGTACCGCGCGCTGATCGCCCGGCCGCTGCCGATGGTCATGATCAACGGGTACGCCCCGAACATCGACGCCCCCTTCGTCTCGTGCGACGACCGGGAGGCCACCGAGCTGGCCGTCGCCCACCTGGTCGCGCTCGGCCACCGCCGGATCGGCCTGATCACCGGCCCGGACCGGTTCGTGCCGGTGCAGCGGCGGGTGGCCGGCTTCCGGGCCGCGATGTCCCGGCTCGCCGGCGTGACCGGGGACGACCTGGACGAGCTGGCCGAGCTGTCGCTGTTCGGCGTGGAGGGCGGCGAGGCGGCCGCCGGCCGGCTCATCGACCGGGACGTCACCGGCATCGTCTGCGGCTCGGACCTGATGGCGCTCGGCGCCATCCGGGCCGCCCGGCAGCGCGGCCGCTCGGTGCCCGGCGAGCTGTCCGTGGTCGGCTACGACGACTCGCCGCTGATGGCGTTCACCGACCCGCCGCTGACCACCATGCGCCAGCCGGTGATCGCGATGGCGGTCGCCGCGGTCCGCGCCCTGGTCGACGAGATCAACGGCCACGCCGCCCCGCACTCGGAGTACCTCTTCCGCCCCGAGTTGGTGGTCCGCGGCTCCACCGCCGTCGCCCGCCCCACCCCCGCCGTCAAGCGCCAGCGCCCCACCTCCACCTCCCTGGCCGTCCCCGCCTGACCCCGGTCCTCGCCCTCTGCCGTCTCGGGATCCGGGACGGCCATGCCGGCGCGACGGACCTGGTCAGCGCGTGATCGCGGTCATTTCTTGCGCAAGGAATGCTTGACTCTTGCAGAGCCGGCGCGGCATTCTGCTCAGACACCCTGTGCCGCCACAGAACGGGAATCGACACCGATGACCTCCGCCCCCACCCCCGCGCCGCTGACCACCGACGACGACTGGTGGCGCTCCGCGGTCGTCTACCAGGTCTACGTCCGCAGCTTCGCCGACGCGAACTCCGACGGCGTCGGCGACCTCCAGGGCATCCGGGGGCGCCTGCCCTACCTGCGCGACCTGGGCGTGGACGCGCTCTGGCTCACCCCCTTCTACACCTCGCCGCAGGTCGACGCCGGCTACGACGTGGCCGACTACCGCGACGTGGACCCGCTCTTCGGCAACCTGGCCGACTTCGACGAGATGATCACCGACGCCCACGCCCTGGGCCTGCGGATCATCGTCGACCTGGTGCCCAACCACACCTCCAGCGCGCACCCCTGGTTCACCGCGGCGCTCGCCGCCGGCCCGGGCTCACCGGAGCGCGAGCGCTACCTGTTCGCCGACGGCAAGGGCGAGCAGGGCGAGCTGCCCCCCAACGACTGGGAGAGCATCTTCGGCGGCCCGGCCTGGACCCGGGTGGTCGACGGCCAGTGGTACCTGCACCTGTTCGACCCGGCCCAGCCCGACCTGAACTGGCGACACCCCGAGGTGCGCGCCGAGTTCGAGGACGTCCTCCGGTTCTGGCTGGACCGTGGGGTGGACGGCTTCCGGATCGACGTGGCGCACGGGATGATCAAGGCGGAGGGCCTGCCCGACGTCGGCTTCAACTCGATGACCACCGGGCAGCGCCAGTCGGAGCTGCTCGGCAAGGGCCGGCTGCCCTACTTCGACCAGGACGAGGTGCACGACATCTACCGCGCCTGGCGACCCATCCTGGACAGCTACCCGGGTGGCCGGATGGCGGTCGCCGAGGCCTGGGCCGAGACGCCGCAGCGGCTGGCCCGCTACATCGGCCCGGACGAGCTGCACCAGGCGTTCAGCTTCGACTTCCTCGACGCCACCTGGTCGGCCGACTCGTTCCGCAAGGTCGTCGACACCGCGCTGGCCGAGTCGACGATCGTCGGCGCGCCGACCACCTGGGTGCTCTCCAACCACGACCGGCAGCGCCACGTCACCCGCTACGGCGACGGTGAGGTCGGCCTGCGCCGCGCCCGGGCCGCCGCGCTGCTGATGTTCGCGCTGCCCGGCTGCGCCTACGTCTACCAGGGCGAGGAACTGGGCCTGCCGGAGGTGCTGGACCTCCCCGACGAGCTGCGCCAGGACCCGGCGTTCCGGCGCACCGGCGAGAGCCGCGACGGCTGCCGGGTGCCGATCCCGTGGAGCGGCGAGCTGGCCCCGTACGGCTTCGGGCCGGACGGCAGCGAGCTGAGCTGGCTGCCCGCGCCGGCGACCTGGCGGGCCCTCTCGGTGGCCGCGCAGACCGGCACGCCCGGCTCGACGCTGGAGCTGTACCGGGCGGCGCTGCGGATCCGGGGCGAGCACCCGGCGCTGGCCGGCCTGAACGGCATCACCTGGCTGGAGACCGAGCCCGGCGTGCTGGCGTTCCGACGCGCCGCCGACGGCACGGAGCTGACCTGCGTGGTCAACCTCAGCGACGCCGACGTGACGGTGGCCGGTTACGGCCGGCCGCTCGTCGCCAGCGCCGACCTCACCGAGCGGGGCGACGGCCACGTCCTGCCGGTGGACGCAGCTGCGTGGTTCGAACGGCGCTGAGCCGGGTAACCCGCCAACGACCTGGTCGTCCGTTGTGCTCCGCGCCGACGGGCGGCTGGGCTGCCGACCCCTTGTGGTGGGGGGTGAGGTGGTACCGGCCCCCGGGAGTCCGCTCCCGGGGGCCGGTGTCCATCGACGCACGCGCCGGCGCTCAACCGCCCTTGGCGGTCAGCAGCGCGGCGATCCGGGCGAAGCCGGCCCGGACCTCGTCGGCGTCCGGCGGATCCGCCGGCTCCGGCTCCGGCCGGCGTTCCGCGGCCAACTCCAGCTCGTCGTCGATGACGTCCTCGAAGTCGCCGTAGAGGTCCGCCTGGTCGGTCTCGGCCGCCTCGTCCGCGGCGGCGATCTGCGCCGCGGCGATCTCGCCGCGGATCTCCTCCGGGGTGAGCGCCGGTAGCAGCGGCTCCACCACCGCCATCAGCTGTTCCTCGGCGACCACCGCCTCGGCCAGCGCCAGCGCGTGCGGTCGCTCGTACGGGCCGCAGACCACCGGTTCCCACTCGTCCTCGGCCGCGAGCGGGCCGAACGTGATGATCCACGGCAGGTCCAGCATCGGCGAGTCGTCCGGCAGGTCCAGTGTCACGAGTGCGCCCACCGGCCCATCATTGTCGCTGCGCGCTCGCCCGGGGACGGCAATCCCCCGACTCTCCCCGCTCAGGCGACTGCTCTCAGCCACGCGTACCGGCGTCCAACGCCGCTCGGACCAGCGCGAGCGCCCGCTCCGGCGGCACGCCCAGACGGCGGGCCTCGGCCGCGTAGTCGGCGGCGGCCACGTGCAGCCGGTCGGTGGCGTCGTCGCGGCCCGGCGCCACCACCGTGCCGTGCCGGCCCCGGGTCTCCACCAGACCGGCGGACTCCAACTCGCGGTACGCCCGGGCCACCGTGTTCACCGCCAGCCCCAGGTCGGCGGCGAGCTGCCGGACCGCCGGCAGCCGGGTGCCCACCGCCAGCCGCCCGTCGCCGATCGCGCTCGCGAGCTGCGCCCGCACCTGCTCGTACGGGGGCACCGCCGACTCGGCGTCGACCCGCAGTCGGTGGCTCATCCCCCGCCCCCGGGCGTGCCCGGATCGGTCTCCTCGTCGAGCACGTCCGCCTCCACGTCCACCTCACGTGCCCCGACCCCACCCTCGGCCAGGTCGACCACCCGACCGAACCGGCTGGTGGCGGCGAGCGCGGCGCCGAAGAGCACCAACTGGTTGAGCAGGTAGAGGTAGAGCAGCAGACCCACGGCGGTCGCCACCACGGTGTAGGCCGGGTTCCGCTCGGTGCGGACCACGTAGTAGCGACCGACGGTGTTGAGCAGCGTGATCCCGATCGCGACGGTCAGCACCGCCGGGCGCAGCCGTCGCCGGCTCATCCGCAGCCGGGGCACGGCCAGCAGCAGCGCGGCGGCCAGCACGGCGTTGACCAGCACGCTGAGCACCGCGCTGACCGTGGTCAGGCCGACCGAGCCGGTGCTGCGCAGCAGGAACCGCAGCAGCGACTCCAGCGCGTCCACGGCGGCCACCGAGACGAAGAGCAGCACGAAGACCGCGACCAGCACGCCGAGGTCGACCAGGCGGCGCATCACCAGATTGCCGGGCTGCTGGTTGAAGCCGTACATGAGCCGTTGGGAGGAGCGGATCGCCTCCACCCAGCCGATCCCGGTGAAGACCAGGATGATCAGGCCGACCACGCCGACGGTGTTGCTGCTCTCGGCGATCTGCGCCGGGTCGAGGAAGGGCAGGTTCTCCCGGAGGAACTCGGCCGCCGCGCGGCTGACGTCCTCGTTGTCCCGCAGCACCGCACCGAAGATCCAGTACGCGACCAGGGCGAGCGCGAACACGGCGAAGAAGCCGTAGTAGGCGATGGCGGCGGCGAGCCGGCCGGCGAGCAGGTCGGCGTAGAGCGTCCCGGCCTGCCAGAGGTGGTCGAAGACCGGGGAACGACCCCGGGCCGCGTCGATCCGGCGCCCGAAGGCCGCCTCGATCCGGCCGAAGACGTTCACCCCGCCATCCTCGCCGATCGCCGCCCCCGGTGGAGGCGGCCCGGCCGGCCGGGTGTTCAGCGCCCGCCGCCGAGCCGGAAGTCGCGACGGGGCTGCCACCGGGCCGCTCCGCTGTGCGAGAAGAGCGTGAACGCCTCCACCTCGAACAGCGCGGAGAAGTCGGCCAGGTCCTCGTACGCCTTGTCGAGCACCTCGGCCGGCACGTCCTGGGCCACGGTCACGTGCGGGTGGTAGGGGAAGCGCGCCTCGCGGCGCAGGTCGGGGGCCGAGTTGATGGCCGAGGCGAGCAGCTCGCACTCGCTGATCCCGGCCGCCACGGTCACGAAGACCACCTGGGTGACCGGGCGGAACGTGCCGGTGCCGCGCAGGTGCAGGGTGAACGGCAGGTGCGCGGCGGCCACCCGGGTCAGGTGCTCCTCGACGGCGGGCAGCGCGCGGACCGGGATCTCGGTGGGCCCGAGCAGGGTGACGTGGGCCGGCACCGCCTGCGGGTCGCCCGCGGAGACCCGCCGTCGGGTGAGCATCCCGCCCCACGGCTCGGGGATGTCCACCGCGATCCCGATCTGGATCGTGCCCCCGTCGTCCGTCACGTTGTCCGACATCTCCGCGCCGGCCGCTACTCGAACCGCGCCGAGGGGAGGAACCCGACCCGCTCGTACGCGGTGCGCAGCGTGTCGACCGCCACCGCCCGGGCCTTCTCCGCGCCCCGCGCGAGCAGCTTGTCGAGCTGGGCCGGGTCGTCCAGGTAGCCGTTGGTGCGCTCCTGGATCGGGGTGACGAACTCCCGCACCACCTCGGCGAGGTCCTTCTTGAGGTCGCCGTAGCCCCGGCCGTCGTACGCGGCGACCAGGTCGTCGATGCCCCGACCGGAGAGCGCGGAGTAGATGGTGAGCAGGTTGGAGATGCCCGGCTTCCCCTCCGCGTCGAAGACGATCTCGCGGCCGGTGTCGGTGACCGCCGAGCGGATCTTCTTGGCCGAGCGGGCCGGGTCCTCCAGCAGGTCGATGATGCCGGCCGGGGAGGACGACGACTTCGACATCTTGGCGGTGGGGTCCTGCAGGTCGGTGATCTTGGCGGTGTCCTTTACGATGTGCGGCACCGGCACCGTGAAGGTGGGGCCGAACAGCGAGTTGAACCGCTGCGCCAGGTCACGGGAGAGCTCCAGGTGCTGCCGCTGGTCCTCGCCGACCGGCACCGCGTGCGCCTGGTAGAGCAGGATGTCGGCGGCCTGCAGGATCGGGTAGGTGAACAGGCCGACGCTGGCCCGGTCGCTGCCCTGCTTCTGCGCCTTGTCCTTGAACTGGGTCATCCGGCCGGCCTCGCCGAACCCGGTGATGCAGCCGAGCACCCAGGCCAACTGCGGGTGCTCGGGGAGCTGCGACTGGACGAACAGGGTGCTGCGGTCCGCGTCGATGCCCAGCGCGAAGAGCTGCGCGGCCGCCACCCGGGTGCGCCGCCGGAGCACCTCGGGGTCGTGCCCGGCGGTGATCGCGTGCAGGTCCACCACGCAGTAGAACGCGTCGTGGCTGTCCTGCAGGGCCACCCAGTGCCGCAGCGCGCCCAGGTAGTTGCCGAGGTGGAACGAGTCGGCGGTCGGCTGGATGCCGGAGAAGACGCGCGGGCGGACGGGTACGTCGGACATGGCGGCAATTCTGTCAGCAAGCTCCGGCATCCGTCATGACGGGCCGGCGGGTCGGGCCGGTACGGGCGGCGGTGGGCCGTTGACCTCGCGTCGGGGCTCGGGCAGCCGACGGGCGGAGACCGCCAGGCGGGACACCCGTCGACCGTCGAGCGCCAGCACCCGCAGCAGCCAGCCCTCCGGATCGGTGCCGTCCGGGCCGTCGACCGGGTCGGCGGTGACCGGCACCTCGTCGCCGGTCACCGGCAGGCGGCCCAGCGCGGCCATCACGTAACCGCCGACCGTCTCGTAGGGGCCGGCCGGCAGCGGTACGCCGGTGCGCTCGGCGAAGTCGGCCAGGTTGAGCCGGCCGTCGACCACCGCCGGCAGCCCGGCCGGGTCGGACGGGCCGTCTGCCTCGTCGTGGATCTCCCCGACCAGTTCCTCGACCAGGTCCTCGCAGGTGACGATGCCGGCGGTGCCGCCGTACTCGTCGACCACCACGGCCAGGTGGTGCCCTTCCCGGCGCATCTCGGTGAGCGCCGCGAGCACCCGCTTGCTGCCCGGCAGCCGCTTCACCTCGCGGGCCAGCGCACCGACGGCGACCGGGCCGGCGGCCTCCGGCCGCAGCAGCACGTCCCGCAGGTGCACCAGGCCGACCACGTCGTCGTGCGTGCCGTCCACCACCGGGTAGCGGGTGTGCGGGTCGGCCCGGACCAGGCGCTGCGCCTCGGCGACGGGCAGGCCGGCGGAGAGGAAGACCACCTCGGTGCGGGGCACCATCACCTCACGGATCAGCCGCGCGCCGGCCACCAGCACCTCGTCGATGATCCGGCGCTCGTCCGGGTCGAGCAGCGTGTTCGCCGCCACCAGGTCGCGCAGCTCGGCCTCGCTGATCCGTTCCCGCCCGGCGGTGGGGCTGGCCCCGAGCAGGCCGGTGACCAGACGGGTGGCGCCGTCGGCGGCCCGCACCACGACCCGCGCCACGGCCCGGGCCAGCGGGCGGGGTTCGCGCCGGGGCCGCCCCGACGGTCGCCGCCGGGGCCCGGGACCACCCGCTTCCCGCATGACAAGCATGGTAGACAGCGCCCGCCGGAGGGTCGGGCCGATGTGCGGATCTGTTCAGTCCTGATGGATTGTGATGGAATGGTGCGGGGTTCACTCGACAGCGGGGGCACAGCCGCCGGCCGTAGGGTGATCACGAACGGCCGACACGGACGCGGCCAGGCAGGAGGACCGACGTGAAACTGCTCGTCACCGGCGGCGCCGGCTACATCGGCAGCGTGGTGACCCGGATGCTGCTCGACCACGGCCACCAGGTGACCGTGCTGGACGACCTGCGTACCGGGCACCGCGAGGCGCTCGCCCCCGACGCCACCCACGTCGACCTGCCCGTGCACGAGGCCGCCCGGGTGCTCACCCCCGACGCCGGCTTCGACGGCGTGCTGCACTTCGCCGCCCTGATCGCCGCCGGCGAGTCGATGACCCGCCCCGAGCTCTACTGGCAGACCAACACCGTCGGCTCGCTCGCCCTGATCGACGCGGTCCGCGCCGCCCGGGTCCCGCGGATGGTCTTCTCCTCCACCGCCGCCGTCTACGGCAACCCCACCGAGCTGCCCATCCCGGAAACCGCCGTCAAGGCGCCCACCAACACCTACGGGGCGACCAAGCTGGCCGTCGACATGGCGCTCACCTCCGAGGCGATCGCGCACGAGCTGGGCACCGTCTCGCTGCGCTACTTCAACGTCGCCGGGGCCTACCGGCACGACGGCGTGGCCATCGGCGAGCGGCACGACCCGGAGACGCACCTCATCCCGATCGCCCTCGACGTGGCCGCCGGCCGGCGCGAGAAGCTCCAGCTCTTCGGCGACGACTACCCCACCGTCGACGGCACCTGCGTCCGCGACTACATCCACGTCGAGGACCTCGCCCGCGCCCACCTGCTCGCCCTCGACGCGGCCACGCCGGGCCGGCACCGGATCTACAACCTGGGCAACGGCAACGGCTTCACCAACCGCCAGGTGGTCGAGGTGGTCCGCGAGGTCACCGGCCACCCGCTGCCGGTCGAGATGGCGCCGCGCCGCGAGGGCGACCCCGCCGAGCTGGTCGCGTCGTCCGCCCTGGCCCGCGACGAGCTGGGCTGGGTGCCGGCGAAGCCGACCCTGCACGACATGGTCGGCGACGCCTGGGCGTTCTACCGCGAGCACATCGCCGGGCCGACCTCGTGAGCGCGAGGAGTGAGCCGGGGTTGCGAGCCCCGCAGTCGCGAACGAAAGGCGGCGCGGTGAGCGGCGACGTCGCGGACCGCGCCACCGCCGGCTTCCGGCAGCGGTACGCCGCCGAGCCGGCCGGCCGCTGGGCGGCTCCCGGACGGGTCAACCTGATCGGCGAGCACACCGACTACAACGACGGCTTCGTGCTGCCGTTCGCGCTCCCCCTGCGTACCGTCGTCGCCGCGGCGCCGGGACCGGAGGGACGCTGGACGGTCGTCTCGGAGCTGGACGACGAGCCGGTGGAGTTCGACGCCGCGGCGGCCGACGAGCCCGGCCGGGTCGACGGCTGGGCCGCCTACGTGGCCGGCGTGGTGTGGGCGCTGCGCGCCGCCGGCCTCGACGTCCCCGGCGCGCGGCTCGCGATCGCCTCCGACGTCCCGGTCGGCTCCGGGCTCTCCTCGTCGGCGGCCATCGAGGCGGCGGTGCTGGCCGCGCTGGTCGACCTCGGCGACCTCGACCTGCCCACCGACAGGTGGCCCCGGCTCGCCCAACGCGCCGAGAACGACTACGTCGGCGCGCCAACCGGGATCATGGACCAGTCCGCGGTCGTGCGCGGACGGGCGGGGCACGCGCTCTTCCTCGACTGCCGCAGCGAGGAGGTCGAACAGATCCCGTTCGACCTGGACGCCGCCGGACTGGCCGTGCTCGTCGTCGACTCGCGCGCGCCGCACCGGCACGCCGACGGCGAGTACGCCGCCCGGCGCGAGAGCTGCGAACGGGCCGCCGCGGCGCTCGGGGTGACCGCCCTGCGCGACGTGTCCACCGCCGACCTCGACGCGGCACTGGCCCGCCTGGACGACGACGAGACCCGCCGCCGGGTCCGGCACGTGGTGACCGAGAACCAGCGGGTGCTCGACACCGTCGCGTTGCTGCGCGCCGACCGGGCCCGCGACGCCGGCCCGCTGCTGACCGCCTCGCACGCCTCGATGCGCGACGACTTCGAGATCACCGTGCCGGAGATCGACACCGCGGTCGAGGCGGCGCTGGCCGCCGGGGCGTACGGCGCGCGGATGACCGGCGGCGGCTTCGGCGGCTGCGTGCTCGCCCTGGTCGACGCGGACGCCGCCGACACGGTGGCCGCCGCGGTGACCGCCGCGTACGCCGAGCGCGGCTTCGCCGCCCCCGGCACCCTTACGGTGCTCCCCGCCGGCGGCGTTGCCCCCGTGTAAGGAAGGGCCCCTTCTTAACGCCTGGCGTCAAGAAGGGGCCCCCTCTCACACACAGCGGCTCAGCCGGCCTCGACGATCATGCCGGCGCCGACCGTGCGGTTGGTCGACTCGTCGATGATCACGAAGCCGCCGGTGGTGCGGTTGCGGCGGTACTCGTCGGCGAGCAGCGGCACGGTGGTCCGCAGCCGCACCCGGCCGATCTCGTTGAGCTTCAGCTCGCCGGCCGACTCGTCCCGGTGCAACGAGTTGATGTCCAGCCGGTAGTGCAGCTCGCGCACGATCGTCCGCGCCGACCGGGTGGTGTGCTTGATCGCGTACCTGCCGCCGACCTGGAGCGGCCGGCTCTCGTCCATCCAGCAGACCATCGCCTCGATGTCCTGCGCGACCATCGGGGCGTTGTTCGGCCGGCAGATCAGGTCACCGCGCGAGATGTCGATCTCGTCGGTCAGCCGGACCGTCACCGACATCGGCGGGAACGCCTCGTCCACCGGGCCGTCGGCCGTCTCCACCGAGGCGATCCGGCTGGTGAAGCCGGACGGCAGCACCATCACCTCGTCGCCAGGCTTGAGCACGCCCGAGGCGACCTGGCCGGCGTAGCCCCGGTAGTCGGTGACGGTGGTGGACTGCGGCCGGATCACGTACTGCACCGGGAAGCGGACGTCGACCAGGTTGCGGTCCGAGGCGATGTGCACCCGCTCCAGGTGGTGCAGCAGCGACGGGCCCTCGTACCAGGGCATGTTCTCCGAGCGGGTGACGATGTTGTCGCCCTGCAGCGCGGAGACCGGCACCACGGTCAGGTCCGGCACGTCGAGCTTCGCGGCGAACGCGGTGAACTCGTCGGCGATCCGCTCGTAGACCTCCTGCGACCAGTCGACCAGGTCCATCTTGTTGACGCACAGGACCAGGTGCGGCACCCGCAGCAGCGAGCAGAGGAACGCGTGCCGGCGGGACTGCTCGACCAGGCCCTTGCGCGCGTCCACCAGGATCAGCGCCAGGTCGGCCGTGGAGGCCCCGGTGACCATGTTCCGGGTGTACTGGATGTGCCCCGGGGTGTCGGCGATGATGAACTTGCGCCGCGGCGTGGCGAAGTAGCGGTACGCCACGTCGATGGTGATGCCCTGCTCCCGCTCGGCCCGCAGGCCGTCGGTGAGCAGCGCCAGGTTGGTGTATTCGTCGCCGCGCGCCGCGCTGACCGCCTCGACGGCGGCGAGCTGGTCGCTGAAGAGCGACTTGGTGTCGTAGAGCAGCCGGCCGATCAGGGTCGACTTGCCGTCGTCGACGCTGCCGGCGGTGGCGAACCGCAGCAGGTCCATCGGCCGGACGGTGGTCTCGCCGTCGGCCGGTGCCAGGGTGTCGACACTCATCAGAAGTAGCCCTCCCGCTTGCGGTCCTCCATGGCGGCCTCGCTGACCCGGTCGTCACCGCGGGTCGCGCCGCGCTCGGTGATCCGGGTGGCGGCCACTTCCTCGATCACCTTCTCCACCGTGTCGGCGTCCGAGCGGACCGCCGCGGTGCAGGAGGCGTCACCCACGGTCCGGTAACGGACCTGGGCCTTGAACGGCTGCTCGCCGGCGCGGGCCCGGAAGAACTCGTTGACCGCGTAGAACATGCCGTCGCGCTCGATCACCTCGCGCTCGTGCGCGAAGTAGATCGACGGCAGCGGGATCCGCTCCCGGGCGATGTAGTGCCAGACGTCCAGCTCGGTCCAGTTGGACAGCGGGAACACCCGGATCGACTCGCCCGGGTGGTGCCGGCCGTTGTAGAGCGACCACAGCTCCGGGCGCTGGTTCTTCGGGTCCCACTGGCCGAACTCGTCGCGGAAGCTGAACACCCGCTCCTTGGCCCGGGCCTTCTCCTCGTCCCGCCGGGCGCCGCCGAACAGCGCGTCGAAGCGGTGCTTCTCCACCGCGTCGAGCAGCACCGGCGTCTGGATCCGGTTGCGCATGCCGTCCGCCGACTCCCGGACCATGCCCTTGGTCAGCGCCTCCGGGACGCTCGCCACGATGAGCTGCAGGCCCAGCTCGGCCACCCGCTGGTCGCGGTAGTCGAGCACCTCGGGGAAGTTGTGCCCGGTGTCCACATGCATCACCGGGAAGGGGATGTTGGCCGGCGCGAACGCCTTCTGCGCCAGCCGGAGCATCACGATCGAGTCCTTGCCACCGGAGAAGAGCAGCACCGGCCGCTCCATCTCGGCGACGACCTCGCGCATCACGAAGATGCTCTCCGCCTCGAGCGCGTCGAGGTGCGACACCTGGTACGCGGCGGGGGACGTCATGACACGAACTCGATTTGCTCGGATCCGCACATCGGATTCCAGACCTTTCCGGTCGGACTCGTGAAGAAGAACGCTCAGGTTACCCGGAGTGCCGCTGCAACGCTGCAAGCAACCGACTCGCGAGATCCTTGCGGCAGACCAGCAGATCCGGTAGGCGCGGGTCGGCCCCGTTGTATTTCAGCGCAGAACCGTCGATCCGGGAAGCGTGCAGCCCGGTGGCCGTCGCCACAGCCACCGGAGCGGCCGAATCCCACTCGTACTGCCCGCCGGCGTGGATGTACGCGTCGACCTCGCCGGTGACCACGGCGGCGATCTTCGCGCCCGCCGAGCCCATCGGAACCAGATGAGCGCCGACATCCGCCGCCAGATCGGTCAGGAAAACCGGCGGACGGCTACGACTCGCCGCCAACCGGATGGTCCGCGCCCCGCCCGCCGTGGCCGCCTCCACCCGCATCGGCGGGTACGCCGGCGGATAGTCCGTGCCCAGGACCCGGTGCTGCGCCGGCAGGCCCACCGCGCCCGCCACCAGCCCGTGCGGCGTCGGCGCGTTGCGCGACCAGAGCGCCACGTGCACCGCCCAGTCCGCGCGACCCTCCTCGGCGTACTCCCGGGTGCCGTCCAGCGGGTCGACGATCCACACCCGGTCCGCGGTCAGCCGGGGAAGCGCCTCGCTCGTCACCTCCGCCGTCCAGGCCAGGCGGGACCCCTCGTCCTCCTCCGACAGGACCGCGTCCGCCGGGCGCCACCGGGCCAGCTCGGTCCGGATCAGGTCGTGCGAGACCTTGTCCCCGGCCGACCGCAACGCCCCGGCGTCCGCGAAGCCCATCTCCGCGCGCAGGTCGGTCAGCGCCTGACCGGCCCGCGACGCCAGCCAGCGGGCGAACGCGCCGTCGATCATCGGAGGACTGCCCATGGTGTTACCGCTCCCGTCGCCCGCCTTCGCTCACGTCGAAAGGCGCAGATTACCGGCCGCCACCGGAACCGCCGGTCAAGCCCCGTGGTACAGGTTCTGCGTCGGCTCCACACCCTTGGTGACCACCGACTCCACCACGTCCGCCGCGCGGTCGACCAGGAACTCCAGCTCCTTGCGCTCCGCCGCGGAGAAATCCGAGAGTACGAAGTCAGCCGGGTCCTGCCGTCCCGGCGGCCGGCCGACCCCGAACCGCACCCGCGCGTAGTCCTTCGTGCCGAGCGACTTCGACATCGACCGCAGCCCGTTGTGCCCGCCCTCGCCACCGCCGAACTTCACCCGCACCTGGCCGTAGCCGATGTCCAGCTCGTCGTGCACCGCGATCACCCGCGCCGGCGGGATCTTGTGGAACTGGGCCAGCCCCGCCACCGGGCCACCGGAGAGGTTCATGTAGGTCAGCGGCTTCACCAGCACCAGCTTCGGGCCGCCGAACCCCAGCCGCCCCTCGGCGGCCTCGGCCACCGCCCGCTTGTGCCGGCCGAACTTCGCGCCCACCCGAGCGGCCAACAGGTCGGCCACCATGAATCCGACGTTGTGCCTGTTGTTCGCGTACTCCCGACCGGGGTTGCCCAGGCCGACCACCAGCCACGGCCCCGCCTCGTCCGTCACCTGAGAACCCCTTCCCGCTCGCCTGCCCGACGCCCCGCTCCGATACGCCGACAGGCGCCCCCGAACACCGGGGACGCCTGTCGCACAGCCTGCGGACCGATCAGGCCTCGGTCTTCGCCTCGGCCTCGGCGGCCTCGCCCTCGGCCGGAGCGCCCTCCGGAGCCTCGGCGGTCTCCTCGCCGGCCTCGGCCTCGGCCTCCTCGGTGGCCTCCTCGACCTCGGGGAGGGTGGCCTCGAGCTGCTCGGCGGTCGGAGCGGCGGTCACCGAGGCGACAGCGGTCTCCTCGTCGGTGGCCAGCTCGACGCCGGACGGCAGCTCGACGTCGGCGGCGGTGATCGTGGTGCCCGGCTCGGCACCCTCGATCGACGCCTCCAGGTGGTCCGGCACCTTGGTCGCGTCGGCGGTGACCGACAGCGTGTCGTGGTCGTGCACGATCAGGGTGTCCTTCGCGGCCTCACCGGTCAGCTGGACCGGGACCTCGACGGTGACCTTCTCGCCGCGGCGGACCAGCAGCAGGTCCACGTGCTCGAAGCTGTCCTTGATCGGGTCACGCTGGATCGCCTTCGGCAGCGCCAGCACCTGGGTGCCGTCGCTGACCTCGATCGCGAAGAGCTGGTTGGCGCCGCCCTTGCGGATCGCGGCGGCGAACTCACGCGCCGGGAGCGCGATGTGCTTGGGCTTCTCGCCGTGGCCGTACAGCACGGCGGGCACCTTGCCGGCCCGGCGGGTACGACGGGCACCACCCTTGCCGAACTCGGTACGGGGCTCGGCGCTGATCTTTACCTCGGACACGGGGAAACTCCTGATGCTTCGCTGCGGCGGCTTGTCGTCTGGCGGTGCTGGGCGAGGGGCTCGCTGGGGCTCAAGGTCATGAACGACCGCCCGGAGCACCGCGTCGATGACGGCGCCTCCGTGCGGTGCTATTCAGCAGCCCGCCGGGCACCCTCGCCGTGGCAACCGCACTAGTCTACCCGAGCGGATTCCCGGCTCTCCGGCAGTCCCCATATCACCGCCCGGACCGGTCCGCAGGACAACGGGAGCGGCCGCCGGACGACGCCGGCGGCCGCTCCCCACGATCAGCTCAGGCCACCGAACAGGGTGGTCACCGACCCGTCGTCGAAGACCTCCCGGATCGCCCGCGCCAGCAGCGGCGCGATCGACAGCACGGTCAACTTGTCGAGCTGCTTCTCCGGCGGCAACGGCAGCGTGTTGGTCACCACGACCTCGCTGATCGGGCTGTTCTTCAGCCGCTCCGTCGCCGGATCGGACAGCAGCGCGTGGGTCGACGCCACCACGATCTCCGCCGCCCCCGACTCCTTCAGGATGTCGGCCGCCTTGGTGATCGTGCCACCGGTGTCGATCATGTCGTCCACGATCAGGCACACCCGGCCCTCGACCTCACCGACCACCCGGTTCGCCACCACCTGGTTCGGCTTCATCGGGTCCCGGGTCTTGTGGATGAACGCCAGCGGGCAGCCGCCCAGCCGGTCCGTCCACCGCTCGGCCACCCGCACCCGGCCCGAGTCCGGCGCCACCACGGTCATCGGACGGCCCGCGTACTTGTGCTCGACGTACTCGGCCAGGATGTCCATCGCGAACAGGTGATCCACCGGGCCGTCGAAGAAGCCCTGGATCTGCGCGGTGTGCAGGTCGACGGTAAGGATCCGGTTCGCACCGGCGGTCTTCAGCAGGTCGGCCACCAGCCGCGCCGAGATCGGCTCCCGCCCCCGGTGCTTCTTGTCCTGCCGCGCATACGGGTAGAACGGCAGGACCACGGTGATCCGCTTGGCCGAACCGCGCTTCAGCGCGTCGATCATGATCAGGGTCTCCATGACCCAGGTGTTCACCCCGTGCGTCACGGACTGCACCACGAAGGCGTCCGAACCACGCACCGAGTCCTTGAACCGTACGAAGATCTCACCGTTGGCGAACTCGTAGGCGTCGGCGGGCGTCGGCGCGACGCCGAGCACCTCACCGATCTCCTTGGCCAGCTCCGGAAAACCCCGTCCGGAGAAGAGCATCAGGCTC
Source organism: Micromonospora sp. NPDC051300 (assembly GCF_044455315.1). Taxonomy (NCBI): domain Bacteria; kingdom Bacillati; phylum Actinomycetota; class Actinomycetes; order Micromonosporales; family Micromonosporaceae; genus Micromonospora; species Micromonospora sp. NPDC051300. Next base: position 177,486 of record NZ_JBITEP010000006.1, read on the forward strand.
TTGCGGTTCTCGGCGACGATGCTGCCCATGGGCCCGTCTGCTCCCGTGTGTCGGTGGTGCCCGGCGGAGGTGGGGCCGGGGACTGTTCGGTTGCAGTATCCCCCCGGTTCACCGGTCCACCCATGGCCCGGCCGTCCCCGTGGATTCAGTCACCTTCGCTTGCGGACCCACCCGACTCCGACGCACCCTCGCCGGCCCGCCGCGCCGCCTCCGCGGCCGCCGTGCCGGACCGCTTGCGCAGCACCCAGCCCTCCACGTTGCGCTGCTGGCCACGCGCCACCGCCATCGCGCCCGCCGGCACGTCCCCGACGATCACCGAACCGGCCGCGGTGTACGCGCCGTCACCCACCCGCACCGGCGCCACGAACATGTTGTCCGCCCCGGTGCGCGCGTGACTGCCGATGGTGGTGTGGTGCTTGCGCACCCCGTCGTAGTTGACGAACACCGTGGCGGCGCCGATGTTGCTGTGGTCGCCGATCGTCGCGTCCCCCACGTACGACAGGTGCGGCACCTTCGAGCCCTCACCGATCGACGCCTTCTTGGTCTCCACGAACGTGCCGACCTTCGCCTTGCGGGCCAGCCGCGACTCCGGCCGCAGGTACGCGTACGGGCCGACGCTGGCCTGCGGGCCGACCTCGGCGCCCACCGCGTGGCTGCGCACCACGCTCGCGCCCTCGCCCACCACCGTGTCGACGAGCGTGGTGTCCGGGCCGACGAGCGCGCCGGCGCCGACAGTGGTGGCGCCCTGCAACTGGGTGTTCTGGTCGAGCACGGCGTCCCGCTCCACGGTCGCCGTCACGTCGATCCAGGTGGTGTGCGGGTCCAGGATGCTCACCCCGGCGCGCATCCAGCCCTCGTTGACCCGGTCGCGCAGCAACCGGCGCAGCCCGGCCAGCTCCACCCGGTCGTTGCAGCCGAGCGTCTCCACGTGGTCGGCCGCCACGTGCACCGCGACCGGCTCACCCGCGTCCCGCAGCAGGGCGAAGACGTCGGTCAGGTATTCCTCGCCCTGGTCGTTGTCGGTGGAGAGCTTGCCCAACGCCTCGCGCAGCCGGGCCACGTCGAACGCGTAGATGCCGGCGTTGATCTCCCGCAGCGCGCGCTGCTGCGGGGTGGCGTCGCGCTCCTCCACGATGTGCTCCAGCCGCCCCTGCACGTCCCGCACGATCCGGCCCAGGCCGGTCGGGTCCGGCACCTCGGCGGCCAGCACGGTGGCCGCCGCAGCGGCCTCCTCGTGCGCCTCGACCAGGGCCACCACCGTCTCCGGTCGCAGCAGCGGCACGTCGCCGTTGATCACCACGACCGTGCCGGTGGCGTCCGGCACCGCGTCCAGCGCCATCCGCACGGCGTGCCCGGTGCCGAGCTGGCGCTCCTGGAGCACCGGGGTGGCCGCCGGGGCGACCTCGCCCAGGTGCGCCCGGACCTGGGCGGCGCCGTGACCGACCACCACCACGGTGCGGTCCGCGCCCAGCGGCTCGGCGGCGGCCAGGACGTGACCGAGCAGGGTACGGCCGAGCAGGGGGTGCAGCACCTTGGGCAGGGACGACTTCATCCGCTTGCCCTCACCGGCGGCGAGCACGACAACGGTGCGGAGGTGGGGCTGGGACACGACGTGGCTCCCGTCGGGACGGCGACAGTCTCGCGGTCATGCTAACCACGCGACGGAGGGCAAAGAGCAGAAGCTCCCGGGAGAGGATTCGAACCCCTATAATCAGGACCAAAACCTGACGTCCTGCCATTAGACGACCCGGGATGGTCGAAAACGGGCGAAAAGGATCCCGCCCGACGGCTGACTACACCTTACCGGTCGCGGGGTGGATCTTCACCGCTCATTCCTTTCATGATCCCTTCGATCCGCCAGTAGAGCCGACTCCCGCCCACCACGTGCACGACCAGGCAACCCCGGTAGTCGGCGCCGACGTTCTTGCGCGTGGTCGCGGGACGATGCCTCTTGATCGTGGTGCGCTGGAAGCGGTCTGCCGGCACCCCCACCCGATCCGCCCACCACCACCACCGCACCGCCGCACCGTCGTCGGCCGTCTCGTGGATGCTGACCCGAAACCGCCGATCCTCGGGCGACACCTCGACGGCGTCCAGAAACCGCAGGAAGAGTCCCACCAGCATCGGGTCACTGTTGACGAACTTGATCCGGCAGTCGTTCGGACGCCACGGCTTGGCCTTGCCGCCCTCACACCAGTAGATCGCCGCCCCGATCAGCAACAGCTCGCGTCGGCTGAGCCGCCGCACCCATCCGGCGGCCGCCGCGGTCTCCTCGGCCCGGGCGGCATCGCGCGCCGCACGGCGGGCAGCCCACTGGGCGTCGGAACGGGCCTGCTGGGCGATCTCCCGCCGCCGCCGTACCAGCGCCGGATCGAGTGGCAGATGCCGGGTCCACAGGTAGGCCGTCGACTTGGCGACGCCGAGTCGGGCCGCGATCTCGTTCACCGGGGAACCGGAGCGTCGAAGCGCGGGCGTGCTGCTCGGGTTTCCGTCCACGGTAGGCGGACGGGTGCGTCGAACCGTTCTCGCAGCCATGCCGGACATCTTGGAACACGCGTACGACAGATCGTGGACCGGTCGGCCCGCGCGGGCAGCGCCTGGCAGGATGGGGCGGGTGACCGATCTTCCCGGCAGCGACCGCGCTCGCCGGCGGGCCGTCCCGGCTGCCAAGCCCTCCCGGGTCCGGATGTCCGCGACGCAGCGACGCGAGCAGTTGATCTCGATCGCGCGGCAGATCTTCGCCGAGCGCGGGTTCGACGCCACCTCGATCGAGGAGGTGGCGTCGCGGGCCAAGGTCTCCAAGCCGGTGGTCTACGAGCACTTCGGCGGCAAGGAAGGGCTCTACGCGGTGGTGGTGGACCGCGAGGTCCGCTCGCTGCTGGACCGGATCACCACGGCGTTGACCGCCGGTCATCCCCGGGAGCTGTTGGAGCAGGCGGCGCTGACGTTGCTGACCTACATCGAGGAGGAGACCAGCGGGTTCCGGGTGCTGGTCCGCGAGTCGCCGCTGATGTCGGCGACGGGCAACTTCAGCAGCGTGCTCAACGACGTCGCGCACCAGGTGGAGCACATCCTCGGCGCGGAGTTCTCCAGTCGTGGCTACGACCCGAAGCTGGCCGAGCTCTACTCGCAGGCGCTGGTGGGCATGGTGGCGCTGACCGGACGCTGGTGGCTGGAGGTCCGCAAGCCACGCAAGGAGACGGTGGCGGCGCACCTGGTGAACCTGGCCTGGAACGGCCTGTCGCACCTGGAGTCGAAGCCGGGCCCGATCAGCGGTTAGGACCCTCGGCGACCGGGTGGTAGCGGCGGCGGCGTTCCTCGTCGGCGTGCTCGGGCGGCCCGACCTTGTCGTAGAGGCCGGTGGCGAGCAGGATCAGCCCGAACAGCATCGACACGATGACCGTGGACATCGAGAAGTTGAGGAAGTTCGCCGAGGTCTGCAGCACGGACATCATCAGGATGCTGGTGACCAGGAAGACCGCCCCGGCGGTGAGGTTCATGTAGTGCCCGAGGTTGTCGCGGCGCGACGCGCCCAGCAGGAGGACCGCGCCGAAGATCACCGACACCAGCGAGAAGGCCAGGTTGGTGCGCAGCCCGAGGGCCCAGTTGGCGTCCCGGCCGAACAACCCGTCACCCCAGGTCTGGAACACCCCGTAGACGCCGAAGACCAGGATGTAGAGGCCGATGAGCCCGGACAGCACCCGGTAGAGCGGTCGCGCGGGGTGGTTCACCGGGAAGTGCGCCATGGTGCCCTCCAGTCCGTCTGACTGATTCGGGGCAATTGTCGCCTGGGCCGCCCGGTTCCGTCCCGGAAACGCCGACGGCCCGGCGCGCTGCGCCGGGCCGTCGGGACGGGTCGGGATCAGAGCACCAGGCGGGCCTTCTGCCAGGCCTCGTGCTCGTCGTCGGTGCCGACCTTGCCGTACATGCCGACCACCAGGAGCACCAGCGACAGGGTCAGGACAACGATCACCGTCATGATCGAGAAGTTGAGCACGTTGGCGTCGGTCTGGAGGAAGGCCAGCGCGGCCAGGCCGATGACCATCAGGGTGTAGGCCATCCACTGGTTGATCAGCACGTCGAGGTTGCGGCCGATCGCGACGCCGGCCAGGATCACCACGCCGATCAGCACGGACAGCAGCGAGAAGCCCATGTTGGCGCCCTGGCCGAGGACCTTGGTCTCGTCCTGCGCGAAGAAGTCGTTGCCGGCGCTGGCGATGACGCCGAGCGCACCGAAGACGACGAAGTAAAGGCCAACGAGCCCGCCGATCGCCCGGAAGATCGGCCGCGCGGGGTGGTTGACGGGGGTGTGGGCCATCTCTGCGTCTCCAAGACCGTTCGGATGAGGGTTCCACCGCTGATTGTCCCGTACGCCGGTCAGTGACGCCGCACACCCCCCGCGGTCAGCCGCCCGGCAGTTCCTCGGCCAGCGCCAGCCACGTCTCCTCGGTGCGGTCCCGCTCGGCCCGCACCTCCTTGAGCTGGGCGTCCAGCTCGGCGACCCGGGCATAGTCGGTGGCGTTGGCGGCCAACTGCTCGTGCAGGGCCGCCTCCTTCTGCTCCAGCTTGGCGATCTGCCGCTCCAGCCGGTTGAGCTCCTTCTTCGCGGTGCGTACCTCGGCGGCGGACATGCCGTCGCGGGCCGGGACGGCCGTGCCCGGGGTGAGGTCGGCGGGCGCCGGGCCGCCGGCCGCGGCGGCGCGCGCCAGGTACTCGTCGATGCCGCCGGGCAGGTGCACCAGCCGGCCGTCGCCGAACATCCCGTACGCGACGTCGGTGACCCGCTCGATCAGGTAGCGGTCGTGGCTGGCCACCACGATGGTGCCGGGCCAGGAGTCGAGCAGGTCCTCCAGCGCGGCGAGGGTGTCGGTGTCCAGGTCGTTGGTGGGCTCGTCGAGCAGGAGCACGTTGGGCTCGCCGGCGAGCAGCCGCAGCATCTGCAGCCGGCGACGCTCACCGCCGGAGAGGTCGCTCACCGGGGTCCAGAGCCGCCTGTCGTCGAACCCGAAGATCTCGGCGAGCTGGGCGGCGCTGATCTCCCGGTCGCCGAACTGCACCCGGCGGGCCACCTCCTCGACCGCCTCCAGCACGCGCAGGTGGCCGGGGAGTTCGGCCAGCTCCTGGGAGAGGAACGCCGGCCGCACGGTCTGCCCGGCGGCGAAGCGCCCGCCGTCGGCGCGGGTCACGCCGGCGAGCAGCCGCAGCAGGGTGGTCTTGCCGGCGCCGTTGCGCCCGAGCACGGCGACCCGGTCGCCGGGGCCGACCTGCCAGGTGGTGTCGCGCAGGATCTCCTTCGGGCCGGCGTGCAGGGTGACGTGCTCCAGGTCGTACACCTGCTTGCCGAGCCGGGCGGTGGCGAGCCGTTGCAGCGACATGGTGTCGCGCAGCTCCGGCACGTCGGCGATCAGCGCGTTGGCCGCGTCGATGCGGAACTTGGGCTTCGAGGTCCGTGCCGGCGGGCCGCGACGCAGCCAGGCGATCTCCTTGCGGAGCAGGTTCTGCCGGCGGGCCTCGGTGGCCGCGGCGATCCGTTGCCGCTCGACGCGGGCCAGCGTCCAGGCGGCGAAGCCGCCCTCGTAGGCCCGGACGGTCTGGTCGGCCACCTCCCAGGTGGCGGTGCAGACCTCGTCGAGGAACCAGCGGTCGTGGGTGACCACGACGAGCGCGCCCTTGCGGGTGACCAGGTGCCGGGCCAGCCAGTCGACGCCGCCGACGTCGAGGTGGTTGGTGGGCTCGTCGAGGACCAGCAGGTCGGCGTCGCGGACCAGCAGGGCGGCGAGCGCGACCCGGCGGCGTTCCCCGCCGGACATCGGGCCGACCGGCGTGTCCAGGCCGAGGTGGGGCATGCCGAGGCCGTCGAGGATGGCCCGGACCCCGGCGTCGCCGGCCCACTCGTGCTCGGCGCCCATGCTCTCGCTGAGCCAGGCGGTGCCGAGCACCACGTCGCGGACGGTGAGGTCTCCGGCCAGGTCCAGGCGCTGCGGCAGCCAGGACACGCGCAGGTCGCGGCGGTGGGTGACCCGGCCGTCGTCGGGTTCCTCGGTGCGGGTGAGCATCCGCAGCAGCGTCGACTTGCCGGCGCCGTTGAGACCGACCACGCCCACCCGGTCGGCGTCGTCGAGGCCGAGCGAGACGTCGGTGAGCAGCGGCCCGGCGGCGCCGTACCCCTTGGACACCCGGTCCAGGTTGACGATGTTGGCCACAGGACCACCTTTCACGACTCAGGCGCCCCGGGGGCCGGGACGCCTGGGTCAAGGGTACGGGGCCTCAGACGATGCGGGCGCCGTGCACCGGACCGTGCGCGACCCGCGCCTCCCGGCACACGCCGGCGGCGGTCAGCTCGCCGGCGATCCGCTCCGCGTGAGCCGCGTCGGCGGCGAGGAACACGCAGGTCGGGCCGGAGCCGGAGACGATGCCGGCGAGCGCGCCGGCCGCCTCGCCGGCCTTGAGTGTGTCGGCCAGCGACGGGCGCATGGTCAGCGCGGCGTCCTGGAGGTCGTTGCCGAGCGTGGCGCCGAGCACCCGCGGGTCCCGCTGGCGCAGCGCGCCGAGCAGCGCGTCGGTGCTGCCCAGCGGCGTGCCGGCGGCGCCGGTGTCACGCAGCCGGTCCAGCTCGCGGTAGGCGGCCGGGGTGGAGAGGCCGCCGTCGGCGATCGCCACCACCCAGTGCCAGGAGGTGGGGCGGGCCAGCACCGGGCTGACCGCCTCGCCCCGGCCGGTGCCCAGCGCGGTGCCGCCGTGAATCAGGAACGGCACGTCGGAGCCGAGGTCGGCGGCGATGCCGGCCAGTTCGTCGCGGGACAGGCCGGTGCCCCAGAGCGCGTCGCAGGCGACGAGCGCGGCGGCCGCGTCGGCGCTGCCGCCGGCCAGCCCGCCGGCGAGCGGGATCGTCTTGCGCAGGTGCAGCCGGGCGTGCGGGGCGACGCCGGCGTAGCCGGCGAGGGCGTGCGCGGCGCGCAGCACCAGGTTGGTGTCGTCGAGGGCCAGCTCGCCGGCGCCCTCACCCTCCATGGTGAGGGCGAGCGTGTCGCCACGGCGGGCGGTCAGCTCGTCGTAGATGGAGATCGCGTGGTAGACGGTGTTCAGCTCGTGGTAGCCGTCCCGGCGCAGCGGCCCCACCCCGAGGTGCAGGTTGACCTTGGCGGGCACCCGCACCTTGACCGGACCGCTGGCCCCGCGCCGCTGCCCGTCCTCGTCCTCCGGTCGCCAGGCCTCGGTCACCGGGGAAGCTCCCGCGGCCACGGGCGGATGTCGAACGGCTTCTGCACGGTCACTCCTCGGCGGGGTCGGGCAACGGCGCCAGCCTACTGGGCGGCGGCGGGGCCGTCCGGGGCCGACGCGGCGATGGCGGCGAACTGCTCCACGGTGAGTGACTCCCCGCGTGCGCCCGGGTCGACGCCGGCGGCGGTGAGCGCCGCGGCGGCCCGGTCCGCGCCGCCGGCCCAGCCGGCCAGCGCGGCGCGCAGCGTCTTGCGGCGCTGGGCGAACGCGGCGTCGACGACCGCGAAGACCGCCGTACGGGGTACGTCCGGGCGGGGCGGCTCGCGGCGGGTGAACGCGACCAGCCCGGAGTCGACGTTGGGTACCGGCCAGAACACGTTCGGCGGGACCTTGCCGGCGGCCCGGGCGCGGGCGTACCAGGCGAGCTTGACCGAGGGGATGCCGTACACCTTGGAGCCGGGACCGGCGACGAGCCGGTCGGCGACCTCCTTCTGCACCATCACCAGGCCGTGCCGCAGGGTGGGCAGCTCGGCGAGGAGGTGCAGCACCACCGGCACGGCCACGTTGTAGGGCAGGTTCGCCACCAGCGCGGTGGGCGCCGGGTCGGCCAGGTCGGCGGCGGTGACCCGCAGCGCGTCGGCGGGGTGCACGGTGAGCCGGGTGGCGTCCGGGCCGGCGAACCGCTCGGCGGTGGCCGGCAGCGCGGCGGCGAGCGTCGGGTCGAGTTCCACGGCGTGCACGTGCGCGGCGACCGGCAGCAGCGCCAGGGTGAGCGAGCCGAGTCCGGGGCCGACCTCCAGGGCGACGTCGTCCGGGGTGAGGCCGGCGGCGGTGACGATCCGGCGCACGGTGTTCGGGTCGTGCACGAAGTTCTGGCCGAGCTTCTTGGTCGGCGTGACGCCGAGCCGCGCGGCGAGTTCCCGGATCTCCGCCGGGCCGAGGAGTCCGGTCACGCCCCGTAGCGTAAGCGCCTCGGCGTCGCGGTTAGGAGGGGCCCCTTCTTATCGCCTGGCGTTAACAAGGGGCCCCTCCTTTCACCACGGGCCGAATGCGCGCTCACCGTTGGTGGACAGTGCGGCGCAGAGCGTCTCCAGGTCGGCGCCGGTGGTCTCGGCGAGGAACCGCACGGTCAGCGGGATCAGGTACGAGGCGTTCGGCCGGCCCCGGTGCGGCATCGGGGTGAGGTAGGGCGCGTCGGTCTCCACGAGCATCTGCCCGGGCGGGGTGACGGCGGCGGCCTCGCGCAGCGCGGCGGCACTGCCGAAGGTGACCGTGCCGGCGAAGCTCAGCAGGAAGCCGCGTCGGACGCACTCGCGGGCGAAGTCGGCGTCGCCGGAGAAGCAGTGCATCACCACGGTGTCCGGCGCGCCCTCGTCGTCGACGATCCGCAGCACGTCGGCGTGGGCGTCCCGGTCGTGGATGACGAGCGCCTTGCCGTACCGCTTGGCGATGGCGACGTGCGCGCGGAAGCTCTCCTCCTGCGCGGCCCGCCCCTCGGCGCCGGTGCGGAAGAAGTCCATCCCGGTCTCGCCGACGCCGCGTACCCGGTCCCGCCCGGCGAGCGCCTCGATCTCGCGCAGCGCCTCGTCCAGGTCCGCCAGGCGGGGCGCCTCGTTGGGGTGCAGCGCCACGGTGGCCAGCACCGCCGGGTGCCGGTCGGCGACGTCGGCGCCCCAGCGGGACGACTCCACGTCCACGCCGACCTGCACCAGCCGGTCCACGCCGACCCCGGCGGCGACGGCGACCGCGGCGGCGACCGGGTCGGCGTCGCCGGGGCCGCCGGGCGGCGTGCCGTACTCCCCGACGGTGATGTCGAGGTGGGTGTGGCTGTCCAGGACGGGCACCGGCAGCGGCTCGGGGGCGGGCGGGAACTCGCCAGCCCGGCGGGCCGCGCGCTGCTTGCGGGTCTCGGTCTGCTCGGTCATCGCGGCCAGCATCACACACCCGCCGGCGGCGCCGTTCCCGGACCGCCACCGTCTGTTCACACGCCCCACATCTGGCCGGCTTAGCGTCCCGGCGTGACCGTCACTGACCAGGCCGGCGGGGCCGCCTCCGAGCGGACCGGGTTGCGCGTGACGTACGACGGCCGGGTGCACCCGGCCGAGGAGATCGCCCGGGGCGCGGCGTACGAGTTGTTCAGCGCCGACGAGGCGCCCGGCTTCGAGTGGTGTCCCCGGCCCGGCGCCGGTCACCCGTGGCGGAGATTCGTGCACGCCACCGAGGTGCAGGCGGTGCACGGGGCGGCGGAGCCGGCCGAGGAGGGCGACGCGCCGCTGTTGATGCCGGTGCACCGGGAGCACGGCTGGTCGTACGTGCACCGGCTGAGCCAGCGGCCGGCGGCGGCGGGCGATCCGACGCTGGCCGCGGTGCGGGCGTCGGCGGTGATCCGGCCGGGCACCCGGATGGTGAAGGTGCTCTCCGCGCGGCAGCTCGCCGGTTACGTGCGCGGGTGGCTGCCGCACGGTTTCTGCTACCGGGAGCACGACGTGGCGCACCTGCGTACGCCGGCCGGGATGGCGGTGCTGCGGGGCGACCCGGAGGGCGGCGACGTGGCGTACGCGTTGCGCTGGCGGGCCGCCGACCCGGCCGACTACGACGTGCCGGTCGGCCCGGCGCACCGTGGCCTGACCGTCCTGCCGCCCCGGGACCGGCTCGGCCCGCCGGTGCTGGGCACCGGTTTCGTGCCGAGCGACGCCCAGCTCGTCCCGGAGTTCGTCACCCGGGACTTCGCCGACCTGCCGATGCCGGCGAACGCGACCCTGCTCGCCTATCCGGCCGAGGGTGTGGAGGTGGTGCTCTACACCTACCAGGCGGAGCAGCGGGGCTGGCTGCGGTTGGCCGGCCCGCAGTGGCGGCACCTGCTGGCGGCGGTGCCGGGGCTGGCCGCCGACCAGGAGTACGTGCCGACCGGCGACGCGCCCCGCTCCACCCAGCTCGTCGGCGGGTACGCCGGCACGGAGTACGAGGCGGTGGCCGACCAGCCGGGCGGTTTCCGGGTGCTGGCGATGACCCGGGCGGCCCGCTATCCGGTGGAGGCGGCGAGCCGCCGGCTGCGGACGGCCGCCTGGCGCGGGGTGCCCTGCCTGGTGCTGCGGGAGGAGGCGGGCTGGTTGCGGTTGCGGCTGCGCCGCCCGGATCCGGACGCGGTGGCCCTGACCGGGGCACAGTGTCACGAACGCGGCGTCTACGAGGTCTGGGCGCCGGGCGCCGAGGTGGCCGACGACCGGGTGGTGGACCTGCCGTATCCGGGGCCGAACGCATAGACGGCGGCGGGTCGGGAAGGCGTCGGGGGTCCGAGACCCACGCGTAGGGGGAATTCCGACATGCCTTTCGTCACCGTCGGTACGGAGAACTCCGCACCCATCGACCTGTACTACGAGGATCACGGTTCCGGTCAGCCGATCGTGCTGATCCACGGTTTCCCGTTCAACGGGGCCACCTGGGAGAAGATGAGCGGTCCGCTGCTCGCCGCCGGGTACCGGGTGATCACGTACGACCGGCGCGGGTTCGGCAGTTCCGCCCAGCCGGCGTCCGGTTACGACTACGACACGTTCGCCGCCGACCTGGACGTGCTGATGACCGAACTGGACCTGCGCAACGCGATCCTGGTCGGACACTCGATGGGCACCGGCGAGGTGACCCGCTACCTGGGCGCCTACGGGTCGGACCGGGTGGACCGCGCGGTCCTGATGGCCCCGTTGGCGCCGTTCCTGCTGAAGACCCCGGACGACCCGGAGGGCGTCGACAAGAGCATGTTCGAGGGGTTCCAGAAGGCGATCATCGCCGACCGGTTCGCCTACCTGAGCCAGTTCTGCGACGCGTTCTTCAATGCCAGCGAGAACCGGGGCAAGCTGGTCAGCGACGAGGCTTACCACGCGCACTGGCAGATCGGCGCGCAGGCGTCGGCGAAGGGCACCCACGACTCGGTGGACGCCTGGCAGACCGACTTCCGCGGGGACCTGCCGAACATCGACGTACCGGTGTTGATCATCCAGGGCGACAAGGACAACGTGCTGCCGTACCCGGTCACGGGCCAGCGGCTGGTGAACATGCTGTCCGACGCCAAGCTGGTGACCTTGAAGGGCGCGCCGCACGGCACCCCGTGGACGCACCCGACCGAGGTCAACAACGCGATCATGGAGTTCATCGGCAAGCCGAGCATGGCCAACGCCTGACCGTTCGACGAGCCGCGGCCCCGGGGTTCCCGGGGCCGCGGTGGCGTGCGCGCGCTCAGCCGGCCAGGCGGGCCAGTTCCTCGTCGACGACGGACGGGTCGAGCTTGCGGAACACCGGCTTGGGCGCCGCGAGCGGCCGGCCCGCCTCCAGGGGTACGGACTCCCAGCGCGCGCCGACCGTGTAGTCACCGGTCAGCACCGGGTAGGCCGGCCCGCCGTCGAGGTCGTCGACCTCCTCGATCACCGGCATCGGCGCGTGCACCCCGGTGCCGCCGAGCAGCTCGTGGATCTGCTGCGCGGAGTGCGGCAGGAACGGGGTCAGCAGCGTGTTGGCGTCGCTGACCACCTGGAGGGCGACGTGCAGGATGGTGCCCATCCGAGGCTTGTCGTCGTCGCCCTTGAGCTTCCACGGCGCCTGCTCGGAGAGGTATTTGTTGGCCTCGGCGACCACCTTCATGGCCTCGCCGATGGCCTGCTTCTGCCGGTGCCGGGCGATCAGGTCACCGACGACGGCGAAACCGGCCTTCGCGGTGTCCAGCAGCGCCCGGTCGGCGTCGGTGAGCCCGGCCGTGTCGACCGGTGGGATCGCGCCGAAGTTCTTCGCCGCCATCGAGACGGACCGGTTGACCAGGTTGCCCCAGCCGGCGACCAGCTCGTCGTTGTTGCGACGGAGGAACTCGGCCCAGGTGAAGTCGGTGTCGTTGCTCTCCGGGCCGGCCACCGCGATGAAGTAGCGCAGCGCGTCGGCGTCGTAGCGCTCCAGGAAGTCCCGGACGTAGATGACCACCTTGCGGGAGGAGGAGAACTTCCGCCCCTCCATGGTCAGGTATTCGCTGGAGACGACCTCGGTGGGCAGGTTGAGCCGGCCCAGCTCGCCGGGCTCGCCGTCGCGGGAGCCCGCGCCGGAGTAGCCGCCGAGCAGCGCCGGCCAGATCACCGAGTGGAAGACGATGTTGTCCTTGCCCATGAAGTAGTAGCCGAGCGCGTCCTTCCCCTCGCCGTCCGCCGACCACCACTTCCGCCACGCCTCCGGGTCACCGGTGCGGCGGGCCCACTCGATGGACGCGGACAGGTAGCCGATCACCGCGTCGAACCAGACGTAGATCCGCTTGTCCGACCGGTCCTGCCAGCCCTCCAGGGGGATCGGCACGCCCCACTCCAGGTCCCGGGTGATGGCCCGGGGCTGGAGGTCGTCGAGCAGGTTGCGGGAGAACCGGAGCACGTTGGGCCGCCAGCCCTCCCGGGTGTCCAGCCACTGCCGCAGCGCGTCGGCCAGGGCCGGCAGGTCGAGGAAGAAGTGCTCGGTCTCCACGAACTCCGGCGTCTCGCCGTTGATCTTCGACTTGGGGTCGATCAGGTCGATCGGGTCGAGCTGGTTGCCGCAGTTGTCGCACTGGTCGCCGCGCGCGCTGTCGTAGCCGCAGATCGGGCAGGTGCCCTCGATGTAGCGGTCGGGCAGGGTGCGGCCGGTGGACGGGGAGATCGCCCCGGTGGTGACCTTCGGGACGATGTAGCCGTTGCGGTGCAGCCCGGTGAACAGCTCCTGCACGACCGCGTAGTGGTTGCGGGTGGTGGTGCGGGTGAACAGGTCGTACGACAGGCCCAGCGCCCGCAGGTCCTCGGCGATCACCCGGTTGTAGCGGTCGGCCAGCTCGCGCGGGGTGACCCCCTCGGCGTCGGCCTGCACCTGGATCGGGGTGCCGTGCTCGTCGGTGCCGGAGACCATGAGCACGTCGTGACCGGCCATCCGCATGTACCGGGCGAAGACGTCGGAGGGAACGCCGAATCCGGATACGTGGCCGATGTGGCGCGGGCCGTTGGCGTAGGGCCAGGCGACCGCGGCGAGAACGTGACTCATGAGCGTCAAGACTAGTGATTGCGGTGGGCGCCCCGCGAACCAATAGGGCCGCCGCCTCCGCCGTACGCCCGATTTGTCGTCGACACGCGGCCTGAGCTGCCCGGCGAGCCCGGCGTGGCGGTGTCCAATGAACGTCGTGACCAGCAGACCAGCGGCACCCGAGCCGTCCGCGGCCGACCGGGCCGCGCGGATCCCGGCCGGCGTCCCGGTGGCCCCGCAGCCCCGGCTGGACCCGGCGGACCCCCCGGTGGAGGTGGAGCCGACCACCGGGGCGCCGCGGGACGCCGTGCCCCGCCGGGTGCCGGTGCGGCAGCCGCGCTGGCAGCGGCGCTCCGCCCGGGCGGGCGACGAGGCGACCGGCTGGGCCCCGATCGAGGAGGTGCACTGGGACGGCACGCCGCTGCGCGACGAGCCGCGCCCGCGCGCCGTGGACGCGCCGGCCCGCCGCCGGCCGCCCCGCCCGGTCCACCCGCCGGACCCGCCCGTCGGGCTGACCGTGCTGCTGGCGTTGAGCCTGCTCGCCGCGTTCTTCGCCTGGGTGAGCGCCGGCCCGTTCTGGCTGGCGGTGGGGCACTCCACGGGCGGCACCGTGATGATCACCGAATGCTCCGGGAGCGGGCTAGCCCAGCGCTGCCGGGGGATCTTCGAGGCCGAGCACGACCGCTTCCAGGCCCAGGGGGTACGGGTCAGCGGTGTGCCGGCGGGGCGTACCGCCACCGGCAGCACGCTGCCGGCCCGGATGACCGGCCCGGACGGGGCCACCGCCTACGCGGACCGGGGCGTGGGCGGGCACCTGCGCTGGCTGCTCGGGCTGACCCTGGTGGTGGGCTGCGCGGCGGGGATCGCCAGGTGGACCGGCGCGACCCGGTTGACGGATCAGCGGCAGCGGCGCTGGGCGGTCGGGCTGGCGCTGGCCGGCCCGCTGCTGATCACTGTCGGTTTCGTCGCCGCCGCCTGGTGAGAGGTGTAAGGAGGGGCCCCTTGTTAACGCTTCCGGTAGAGAAGGGGCCCCCTCTCACACCGAGGTGTTAAAAGGGGGCCCCTCCTTACACCTCAGCGGTGCACCACCGCGTAGACCTCGCGGCGACGCAGCCCGTACGCGGTCGCGACCTCGGTGATCGCGTCGCGGCGGGACATCCCGGACACCTCGCGCTCGTCGACCGCGGCGCGCAGCGTGTCGTCGTCGGGGCGGACCGCGGGCGTCGCCGGCGCGCCGGCCACGACCAGCGTGATCTCGCCGCGCACCTCATTCTCGGCGGCCCACGCGGCCAGCTCGCCCAGCGGCCGGCGGACCACCTCCTCGTAGGTCTTGGTCAGTTCGCGGCAGAGCGCGGCGGGCCGGTCCGGGCCGAACGCCTCGGCGAGGTCGGCCAGCGCCCCACCGATACGGTGCGTCGCCTCGAACAGCACAAGCGTGCGCTCCTCGGCGGCCAGCGCGCGCAGGCGGGAGCGGCGGGCGCCGGGGGTGCGGGGCAGGAAGCCCTCGAAGCAGAACCGGTCGCAGGGCAGCCCGGACAGCGCCAGCGCGGTGGTGACCGCGCTCGGCCCGGGTGCGGCGGTGACCGGCACGCCGGCCTCCAGCGCGGCCCGGACCAGGCGGTAGCCGGGGTCGGAGACGCTCGGCATGCCGCCGTCAGTGACCAGGGCGACGGTGTAGCCGGCGGTGAGCACCTCGGCCAGTTCCGGCGTACGCCGTTCCTCGTTGCCCTCGAAGTAGGAGACGATCCGCCCGGGGACCGTCACGTCGAGGTCGCGGGCGAGCCGGGTGAGCCGGCGGGTGTCCTCGGCGGCGACCACGTCGGCGGTGGCGAGGACCTCGCGGAACCGGGTGGACGCGTCGGCCGGGTTGCCCAGGGGCGCACCGAGCAGCACCAACCGCCCCAGGTCAGACATTTCCCCCACGGCGCGCGCTCCCTCATCGACGGTCGTACCAATTTCGGGGACGACGGACGCCACCGGGCACCCTCGCAGCCTACGATCGCCGGGTGACGAGTGCGTCGACAGCACAGGAGCCCTCCACCACCGACCCGGCGGCCGGCTCGCCGGGCGACGACGACGGCGGGGGCGGTGGCATCCCGGCCGCGGTCCGGCGCCGGCTCGCCACCGTCGACGACCAGCTCGGCCGAGGGCAGGCGTGGCTGGCCACCGCCGTGGTGGTGGCGATCGCCGCGATCCTGCGCTTCGTCGGGCTCAGCCACCCGTCCGGCAAGATCTTCGACGAGACCTACTACGCCAAGGACGCCTACGGGTTGATCGACCGCGGCGTCGAGTGGAACTACAAGGACAACGGCCCGTCGTACGTGGTCCACCCGCCGCTGGGCAAGTGGCTCATCGGGCTCGGCGAATGGGCCTTCGGCTACCAGGACGCCGAGACCAACATCTCGGTGCCCGGGCACCTGATGACCACCGCGCCGGAGTTCGGCTGGCGCTTCGGCGCGGCGGTCTGCGGCACGCTGTCGGTGCTGCTGCTGGTGCGCATCGGCCGGCGGATGTTCCGCTCCACCACGCTGGGCTGCGCGGCCGGCCTGCTGCTCGCGCTGGACGGCTTCCACCTGGTGCTGTCCCGCACCGCGATCCTCGACATCTTCCTGCTGCTGTTCGTGCTGGCCGCGTTCGGCGCGCTGGTGCTCGACCGGGACGCCCGGCGGCGGCGCTGGACCCGCGCGTTGGCGGCCGGGCTCGACCCGTCGTTGCCGGGGCGCGCCGGCCGGCCGGCCGGGGGCTGGCGGAACTGGCCGTGGTGGCGGCTGGCCGCCGGGGTGCTGCTCGGCTGCGCCTGCGCGGTGAAGTGGAGCGGCGTCTACTTCGTACCGGCGTTCGCGTTGCTGGTGCTGCTCTGGGAGGTCGGCGTCCGGCGCTCCACCGGGGCCCGCCGGCCGTGGCGCGACGCCGTGCTCGACGAGCTGCCCTGGCTGCTCGTGGCCGGCGTGCTGATGGTGGTCACCTACGTGGCCACCTGGTCGGGCTGGCTGCTCAGCGACGAGGGCTACTACCGCCTGGCCAGCCGCTATCCGAACGTTCCGGGGTTGAGCGACACGCCGTTCATCGGCCCGCTGATCAACCTGTGGGAATACCACAAGGCCGCGTACGGCTTCCACACCCAGCTCGACGACCCGCACAAATACCAGTCCTGGCCGTGGCAGTGGCTGCTGCTGGGCCGGCCGGTCGCGTTCGCCTACAACGGTGACGGCAGCTGCGGCGCGTCGAGCTGCGCCTCGGAGGTGCTGCTGCTGGGCACCCCGCTGCTGTGGTGGTCGTTCCTGCCGGCGCTGGCCGCGACGGTCTGGCTGGGCCTGGCCCGGCGCGACTGGCGGGCCGGCGCGATCCTGCTGTGCGCCGCCGCCGGCCTGCTGCCCTGGTTCTGGTTCGCCCTCGACGGCCGGACGATGTTCTCCTTCTACGCCGCGCCGGCGGTGCCGTTCCTGGTGCTCGCCGTGGTCTACGTGCTCGGCGCGATAGTCGCTCCCGCGCCGGTGACCGGGACGGCCGCGCCGCCGAGCGTCGAGCAGGCCAACGACCGTCGTTTGGTCGGCGGCATCATCGCCGGCGCCTACGTGCTGCTGGTCGCGCTCTGCTTCGGCTACTTCTATCCGATCTTCGTGGGCCGGATCCTGCCGTACGCGGACTGGTCCGCCCGGATGTGGTTGGACGGCCGCTGGATCTGAGCGCGTGGGCGCGCGACGGCCCGGTGGGGAAGCCCACCGGGCCGTAATTGGGTTGCGATCATTCGGCCGGGCTGCATCGACAGGTCGGGCCACGAAAAAGCACGCCCCGATCGCCTGCCACGGGGGAAGCGGGCGATTGGGGCGTGCAAGACAGAGCTTAACCACAGCGCGCCAAACCCACAACGGGTGCGGCCGAGTCAGATTTCCGACCGGCGCGCCACCCCCCGAAAGGTTTACATCGGGCATCTAACGGTGGGTCAGCCCGGCAGAACGTCACGAGTTCGTACCATCGCCGGCCGCGATCCCGGCCGCGCCGACCCGGATGATCTTCCAAAGTGGATCTCACTACACTTCGCCCGGTGATCAACAAGAGACGATCGACGGCCGTCCTGTTCGGACTGCTGGCGGCGACCGCGCTGATCGGTCCGAGCCCCGCCGGGGCCGACGACGAGAGCACCGAACCCGCCGCCGAACCCCCGAAGGTCGAGCTGGTCCTCGACGTGAGCGGCTCGATGCGGGCCCGCGACATCGACGGACGCAGCCGGATCTCCGTCGCCCAGCAGGCGTTCAACGAGGTGGTCGACGGCCTGCCGGACGAGACACAGCTCGGCATCCGCGTGCTCGGCGCCACCTACCGGGGCAAGGACAAGAAGCAGGGCTGCCGGGACACCCAGCAGATCGTGCCGGTCGGGCCGGTGGACCGCACCCAGGCCAAGGCCGCCGTCGCCGGTCTGCGCCCGACCGGCTTCACCCCGGTGGGGCTGGCGCTGCGGTCCGCCGCGCAGGACCTGGGCACCGGCAGCACCGCCCGCCGGATCGTGCTGATCACCGACGGCGAAGACACCTGCGCCCCGCCCGACCCGTGCGAGGTGGCCCGCGAACTCGCCGCGCAGGGCACCCGCCTGGTGGTCGACACGCTCGGCCTCGCCCCCGACGAAAAGGTACGCCGGCAGTTGCTCTGCATCGCCGGGGCCACCGGCGGCACCTACACCGCGGCGCAGAGCGCCGACGAGCTGACCGGCCGGATCAAGCAGCTCGTCGACCGGGCCCGCGACACGTACACGGCCACCCCGGCCGTGGTCGGCGGCACGGCGGCCTGCGACGGCGCCCCGTTGCTCGCGCCGGGCGTCTACTCCGACCGGGAGACGTTCTCCGAGCACCGCTGGTACCGGGTGCCGGTGCGGCCGGGGCAGGAGTTGCGCGCGTCGGTGAGCATCGCGCTGGACCGGCCGGTCAACCCCGACTACGGGGTGCTGCTGCGGGCCACCGCGCCGGACGGGCGGGAACTGGTCCGTGGCGTCGACGCCGGCAGCGGCCGGACCGACGTGGTCTCCGCCGGCCTGCGCTGGTCGGCCGCCGAGGAGGCGGAGGACGCCGCCACCCCCACGCCGACCCCCAGCGGTACGCAGGCCACCCGGACCGTCTGCCTCGTGGTCAGCAACTCGTTCGCGGCCCGGGCCGGCACCCGGGCCGAGCCCGGCATGCCGGTGGAGCTGACCGTGGACGTGGTCGCCGCCTCCCCCGCCCCGGACGGGCCGGACCTCGGGCGCGGCTGGGTCCTGCTGCTCCTGCTCACCCTGGCCGGCCTCGTCACCGGGCTGGTCGCCGGGCTGCTCACCCGCTGGTGGGTCGCCACCTGGAGGGAGAACTGAGGATGCGTACCCTGTTCCGCGCCCTGGCGGCGACGGCCGCCACCGGCCTCGCCCTGGTCCCCTCCGCGGCGCTCGCCGCACCGACCCCGTCGCCGGGCGCGACCACCGTGGCGAAGGCCGGCACCTCCTTCCTCACCGCCACCACCATCGACGCCGGCCAGCCGGTACGCGTCGGCGCCTCGACCGGCGACCACCTCTACTGGTCGTTCCGGGCCGACGCCGGGCAGGTGCACGAGGTCGGTGTGACGGTCACCTTCGGGAAGCCCCGTTCCGGCGCGTCCACCTGGACCGTCGACGTGTTCGACGGGCTGCGTCGCCGGCAGGCCTGCACGGCCGGCGCGCAGACGCCCACCGCGGAGGCGGCCGCCACCGCCGTGACGCTCGGCTGCACGCTACGCCGGGTGCGGCCGTGGGCCGAGCCGTGGTCGGGTGACCCGCTGCCCGGCGTCTACTACGTCCGGCTCTCCGTCACCGACCTGCCCGAGCCCGACCTGGGCGCGCCGATCGACGTGGACCTGGTGGTCGGCGCCGCCGACTCCGGCGGCGCGTCCGGCGACGACGGTGAGCTGGCCGCGCCGCTGGCGCCGAACACGCGGGCCGGCACGGTGCTGGCCGCCGAACCGACGCCCGAACCGGTGGCCGAGGAGGAGACCGACCTGACCGGCTGGCTGCCCGAGGCCGGTTCGCGCTGGGTCTGGACCGGGGTGGGCGGTGTGCTCGCCGCCGTGGCCGGTGTGGGGGGCTTCGCCCTCACCCGCCGGCCGCGCCGCCGCTGAGACCGCGACCGGTGGCCGCCGTGAACCCGACGCGGCGGCCACCGGAAGCGCCGGTCGTCAGACCGGACGCGGGCCCCGTGGCACCCAGCCGATGAACCGGTCCCGCAGCACGGTGACCGGCGCGGAGCGCAGGTCGTGCGTGGCGGCCGCCAGGCAGGATCCGAGGTAGACGCTCAACGACGCCCGATCCACCTGGTATTCGATCAGCAGGTGCCGGCGTTTGGTGGCACAGGGCCACTCGTCGCCGCACGAGCCGCAGGTCCAGTCGGGCGTCACGGGGACGTGCTCGCCGGACCGTGGTTCCGACGCCTCCAAACCGGGGGTCATCGGCCACTCCTTCCATGGATGTCGACGCTGCCTCCCCCCGCAACGTTCCTTCAGCGCCACAGTGCGCTAGGGCGTTACGGTACGGTCACCGCGTGTTCCCGTCACCCACCGACGCTCGTGCATGACCTGTTGCCGCCCACCGTCGCCGTGGCGGTGGCCGGCCCGGCCGACTTCTCCGGCGACCTGTTGCCGGCCGAACGTGCCGCCCTGGGCGACCGCGCGGTGCCCAGCCGCCGGCGGGACTACACCGCCGGCCGGGTGTGCGCCCACCGCGCGCTGGCCGCGCTCGGCCTGCCGGTCGCGCCGGTGCCGGCCGGCGCCGACCGCGCCCCGGTCTGGCCGGCCGGCGTGGTCGGGGCGATCACCCACACCGACGGCTACTGCGCGGCCGCCGTCGCCCTGGCCACGGACCTGCGCGCGGTAGGCATCGACGCCGAGCGACACCGTCCGCTCTCCGAGGGGGTACGCCGGAAGGTGTGCCGCCCCGACGAGGAGGCCGACCTGGCCCGGCTGCCGGCCGGTCCGCCCTGGCCGACCGTGCTGTTCAGCGCCAAGGAGACCGTCTACAAGGTCTGGTACCCGCTCGTCGGCACCTGGCTGGGCTTCCCGGACGCCCGGCTCACGCTCGATCCCGACGCGGGGACCTTCCACGCGGAGATCGCGCCGGCCCGGCTCGCCGCCGCTCCGGTGCCCGATCCGCCGTCGACGCTCACCGGACGGTTCGCGGTGGACGACGGGCTGGTCCGGACCGCGGCCGTCCTGACTCGCCGGTGAGGGGTTGGACGGCCGGGTTGACCCGGGCTTGTACCGTCGTTCCGACTGAAAATCCCGAAGGTGCCCAAGGAGTACGGTGAGCCACCCTCAGCCTCCGTCCGGGTCGCAGGACCCGAACCAGCAGCCGCAGGAACCGCCGACCGAGGCGTTCCCCACCGCGCCGATGCCGCCGGTGTCCGGCAGCCCCTGGGCGAAGCCCGCCCCGGACGCGCAGCCCACCTCGGGCGCGCCGCAGCAGCCGACCTCCGGGGCCCCCACCTCCGGGGCGCCGCCGGCTCCCACCTCGGGCACGCCCTACCCGGCGCCGCCCACCGAGGCGTTCCCGCCCGCGCCGCCCACCGAGGCGATCCCGCCGGCCCCGCCCACGACGGCGTTCCCGCCCGCGCCGCCGACCGAGGCGTTCCCGCCGACCCCGTCCACCACGGCCTTCCCGCCGGCGCCGCCGACCTCGGGCGCGCCGTACCCGCCGCCGAGCAGCGGTCTTCCGCAGCCGGGCGGTGAGTACCCGCAGGCGGGCTCCTACCCGCCGCCGGGTGGCTCCTACCCACCGCCGGGCGGGGAGTTCCCGCAGGCCGGTGGCTATCCGCCGCCCGGCGGCTCGTACCCGCCCCCGGGTGGGGCCTACCCGCCGCCCGGTGGGGCGCAGCCGCCGTACCCGCCCACCTCGGGCGCGCCGTACCCGCCGCCCGGGCAGTACCCGCCGGGTGAGGCGTACCCGGCCGGGCCGTACCCGCCGCCGCCGGGCCAGCCGTTCGGGCCGCCGGCCAAGAAGTCCAACAAGAACGTCTGGCTCACGATCGGCATCGTGGCGGTGGTCCTGCTGCTGCTCTGCTGCGGCGGCGGCATCTTCGCCATCTACAGCGGGGCGAAGAAGACCCAGGAGGCGATCGACAACCTGCCCACGCCGGGCATCACCTACAGCGACCCGGTCGACGCCCCGACCACCGGCGCCCCGACCGCCACGCCGCAGCCGGGCACCACCGACAACGAGACGTTCAACATGCCTGCCGGCGACAAGCTGATCGTCAACGACGACGAGGGCACCGTCGAGATCACGGTCGGCAACTTCCGGACCAAGGACGCCGCCTGCCGGGAGTTCATGCCCGGCCCGAAGAACGGCATGTTCCTGATCGCCGACGTGACCGCCGAGGTCACCAAGGGCACCGGCTCGATCAACCCGTTCTTCTTCACCTGGAAGGGCGCGGACGGCACCGAGGAGAGTGGCATCGGCGGCGCGTTCTCCGGCTGCGGCAAGCTGATGACCTCGGGCAACAACCTGCCGGTCGGCTCCAAGCGCAGCGGCCAGCTCATCTTCGACGTCAAGGACAAGAGCGGCGTCGTCGAGTACGAGCACCACCTGCGTACCGCCGGGTCCTGGAAGCCCTGACCCGCACCACCCCGCACGAGGGGCCGGTCCCGCCCGGGGCCGACCCCTCGTCCGTTCGGGCGGCCTCCCCGATCCATTCGGACATTTCCATGTGCGTGGGCCGCCCACCGCTCGGCAGGCTCGAACCATGGCCGACGAGACCACCATTCCGCTGCTGCCCTGCCGGCTCCTCGACGACGTGGCGCCGTTCTACCAGGCCCTCGGCTTCCAGGTGACGTACCGGCAGGCTCGCCCCAACCCCTACCTGGCGCTGCGCCGGGAGGACCTCAACCTGCACTTCTTCGGCATGCCGGAGTTCGACCCGGCCACCTCGTACGGCAGTTGCCTGGTCGTGGTGGACGACCTGGCGGGCATCCACCGCGCCTTCGCGGCGGGCCTGCGCGCCGCGTACGGGAAGGTGCTCGTCTCCGGGGTGCCCCGGATGACCCGCCCTCGGGCGCGCAGCAACCAGGACGGGCACACCGGGTTCAGCATCGTCGACCCCGGTGGCAACTGGATCCGGTTCGTCGCCCGGGCCGCCGAACCGGGCGACGAGGACCAGAGCCGGCTGACCCGGGCGCTGCGCAACGCGGCGGTGCAGGCCGACTCCCGGGGCGACGCCCGGCAGGCCGCCAAGATCCTGGACGGCGCGCTGGCCCGGCCGGACGCCGCCGACGATCCCGCCGTCCTGGTGGAGGCGCTTGTCCACCGGGCCGAGTTGGCGCTCCTGCTCGACGAGCCGGAGGCGGCGCGGGACCTGCTGCGGCGGGCCGGCGCGGTGCCGCTGGACGAGGAGCGCCGGGCACGGCTGGTGGACACCTTCCAGCACGCCGCCGAGCTGACCGCCACGCTGCCGGCCGACTGAGACCGGCCCGGCGGCGAGAGTCGGACCCCGGTGGACAGCCGTAGGGTGGGTGTACGCGGGGCCGCTGGTCGCCGTGGGTCCGGCCGAGCCGGGGTCCTCGTTCGTCCGGCCAGCACTGCGACTCATCGGTCGGTCCGAATCCCGCCACCTTCGTCGTGGCCGAGTGTCGAACCGTCGGTACGGAGCGCTCCGATCGACCGCTGGCAATTGTTGCCGACGGAAGCAGACTGAGGTGCGTGACGCACCCATCACCGCAGAGCCCCACGCCCGTCCCGCTCGGCGCAGCGCCGGCGTACCCGATGTCGATGTCGTCGCGATGGCGCCGGCTCTCCGTCGGCGCGAAGGTCGCGATCGCGTCCGTGGGCGTGCTGGTGCTCTGTTGCTGCGGCGGAGTGGCGATCGGTATGAGCACCGACTCCCCCGCTGGAACGGGCGGCAAGGCTGCCGCACCAGCCACGTCCACCACGATCGCCGTCGAGGCCGCAGCGCCTGCGCCGGCGGTCGCGGATCTGACGACCTCGGCCCCGGCCGCGTCGCCGACCGAGGCGAGCCCGAGCGCGTCCCCGTCGCCCCAGGTCCAGCTCAGGACCGTCACCTCGACCACCAAGATCCCCTACCCCACCAGGACGGTCAAGGACTCCACCCTGCAGAGCGGGACCAAGAAGGTACGCACACGCGGGGTCACCGGTATCCGCACCCTCACCTACCAGGTGACAGTCACCGACGGCGTGCAGACCGCGAAGAAGTTGATCCGGTCGGTGGTCACGCGGCAGCCGGTCGCCCAGGTCGTCGCCGTCGGAACCAAGCAGACACGCAGGTGCGACCCGAATTACAGCGGGGCCTGCGTACCCGTCGCGAGTGACGTCGACTGCTCGGGTGGCAGCGGCAACGGTCCGGCGTACGTGGACGGTCCGGTCCGCGTCATCGGTAGCGACATCTACGACCTGGACCGGGACGGCGACGGAGTGGGCTGCGACGACTGACGGAGCGCACACCCACCTCACGTACCCGGCGTACCAGCACGTCGGGTGAGGACGGTGGCGCGACGTCCTCGCGCCTATGCTGGGCCGATGGTTCTCGCGGACGCCACCGGGTCCTGGGTCGGCACCAACGGCTTCCGGCTGATGCCCGCCGACCCGCTCGTCGAGTCACCCGCCACGTCGACGGTCGCGACCGCCGCCGGCGGTCACCTGACCACCGTGGCCTACTCGTGGGCGCATCCGGACGACGGCCCGCAGGACGGCCTGGTGGTGATCGCCGCCGGCGAGTCGCCGGGTTCGCTCGTCGCCTGGTGGGGCGACTCCTGGCACCAGCAGCCGACGGCCATGACGCTGACCGGCGCGGCGGCCGGATCAGGCCCGGTGGAGCTGACCGGTGAGTACGGCGGCGGTTGGGCGTGGCGGATCGTGTTCGAGGCAGTCGGGCCGGGGCACCTGCGGATGCGGATGGACAACGTCGTCCCGGGCGACCAGGCCGGGCCGGACGAGCCCGCCGGCCCGTACCCGGTCATGGTCGCCGACCTGCGCCCCGCCTGACCGCCGGCGCGAGTGTAGGCGGGCGGGCGGTCGGGTACCTCGGGCCAGACCCCTTACCCCTGCTCAGGAGGATCCCCATGACCGTCGTGCTCGCCGTTGTCTGCAGCGACGGGGTGGTGATCGGCGCGGACTCCCAGATCACCGAGAGCGACCGCGGCCTGAGCTTCCCCGCCCAGAAACTGCACCCGCTGGGCGAGTGCGCCGCCTGGGGCGGCAGCGGCGCGCGGGGCGTGCTCAACGACCTGCGCCCGCTCCTCCAGGACTCGGCCACGGCCATCCTCGAGGCGCCCGACATCGGCGACGAGTTGCAGGAGCGCGTCCTGCCCGTCTTCAAGAAGCACTACGCGAACTACATCCCGGACGTGCCCGGCGAGGGCAGCGGCGGCGGGGTGTCGGCGTACCTGCTCGCGGCCGGCTACAGCCAGGGTGGCCCGTGGATCGTGGAGATCAACCCCAACGGGCTCATCGGCCGCTACGAGGACGTCGGCTTCCACGCCATCGGCTCCGGCGCGCCCATGGCCCAGCAGGCCGGCGCGCTGCTGTCCCACTTCCGGATGACCACGCGCCCCGTCGAGTTCGGTGTGGTGGGCGTGGTGCGGGTGCTGGAGGCGCTGGAGCGGACCTCACCGTCGGTCGGCGGTCCGTTCAGCGTCGCGTGCATCCGCGAGGAGGGCGCCCACCACCTCGACGAGAAGGAGATCACCAAGGCGCAGAAGGACGCTCAGCGGTGGCGCGACCTCGAACAGGAAGCGCTCGACAAGCTGTTCGACTGACCCGGCGGCTGACATGGAGAAGGCCGTCTCCGATCACCGGAGACGGCCTTCTCACTGGGTGGAGCTGAGGGGATTTGAACCCCTGACCCCCTCGATGCGAACGAGGTGCGCTACCAGTCTGCGCCACAGCCCCTCCGCCGGTTGACCGGCGCAGGTCCCACCCGGCTTTCACCGGGCGGGCCGGCGCCAAGGCTAACAGGTCCCGTCCCCACCACGCGAACCGCCCCGCCCCGGTCCGCCCGCCCGCCCCTCGACGCCGTCGATCATGGAGTTGTGACACCTCCCATGTCGGGCACAGGAGGACAGCTCCTGGCACCACAAGTCCAAGATCGACGAGAGTGGGGTCAGGCGCCTCGGCCGGACTGGTAGGGGCGCCCGCGCAGGCCCCCGGACCGGCGGTAGGAGACCGACCCGCCGCTGGCGGCGGGTGGCAGGTCCGCCGGGCGGTCCAGGCCCATCGCGGTACGCCGGACCGCCTCCCGCTGGGCGGCCAGTCGGCGCTGCGCCTCCCGCCGGGCCGCGGCGCGCCGGGCCTGCTCGCGGCGCACCTCGGCCTGACGGGCGGCCAGCCAGGCCGCCTCGCGGGCGTCCGCGCGCCGCCGCCGGCGCTCGGCCAGCGCCCGCTGCCGCAGGTGTACGACGTACGCGACGAGCAGCGCGCCGGTGACCGAGACGCCGATCCAGAACCCGGGGCCGACCAGCATCACGCCGACCAGCTCGACCAGGTTGAGCAGGAGCAGCGCGGCGAGCACCCGGCGCCGGCGGTAGACCGCAGGGGTGTGCCGCCGGTGCGGCGGATGCCGTCGGCGGGACTGCGCCGGGATCGCCGAAACGGGCCGGAGTCGGCCGGAGCGCCGCCGGACGGGCGGGGCGGAGACCGGCCGGGCAAGACCGCCCGTGTCGGCATCTTCACTCAAGGTGACAACAAGTGCGCGCGGCGGGTGCACCGGCCGGCGTCCGGGCACGGTGCGTCGACGACGCTCGCGCTGGAGCACCCGCGCCGTCGACTGCGCCCGCTCCGCCACCAGCCGCTCGGTGGCGTCGTACCGGCGGACCAGCGCCGGAGCGAGGGCGAGCAGACCGGCGGCGGCGAGGACGGCGAGGAGCACCGACGTCGGCACCCTCACCCCTCCCGTCACCAAGTTCGGGGCGAGCGCCACACGGCCGCAACTTCTTCCGTCGACTCTCGTTAACGGCGCACATCATGCGGACCGACAGCGCTTGCCACAGCTTGCAGTTACTTGAGGTTACGGGCCGCCGACCGAGATCACCGTGCGCCGCGCCGGGCGGTCACCGCCCGAACGGGTCAGTGCCGGCTGTCACGTGCGCGGTGCCAACGGGCCAGCAGCCCGCCCTCGGCGGCCACTTCCTCGCCGGTCATCGCGTATCCGATGTGGTCCCGCCAGGCGCCGTCGATGTGCATGTACCGCACGTGGTAGGCCTCCTCGCGGAAGCCGAGCTTCTCCACCACCCGGCGGGACGGGACGTTCTCCGGCCGGATGTTCACCTCGATCCGGTGCAGGCCACCAGGGCCGAACGCGTGGTCCACGGCGAGCGCCACCGCGGTGGGGATCACCCCCCGCCCGGCCACCCGGGAGTCCACCCAGTAGCCCACGTACCCGGAGCAGAACGCCCGCCGGACGATGCTGCCCACGTTGAGGTGCCCGACCAGTCGCTCCTGCCCGTCCTCGCGCAGGCAGACCGCGAACGGCATGCCGTCGCCGGTGCGCGCCGACCGGCGCTGGTCCGCGTGGACCAGGCGGAACGCGGCCGGCGAGTTCGTCTGGTCCCAGCCACCCGGCACGTGGGACTCCCACGGGGCCAGCCACTCCCGGTTCGCCCGCCGGATCGTCGACCACGCCGCCGCGTCGGAACGCCGGTAGGGCCGTAGCACCACCGGACCGTCGACAAGCACCGCCGGCCACCCCGGCGCCCGCCGGAACATCACCGAACAACACCGATCGCGACTGCGGGGCTCGCAAGCTCACTCCTCGCGCTCACCGGCGCCGGTCCAGCAGCAACACGTCGACCGTGGAACCGGCCGCGGCGGTGGTGACCCGCTCGCCGAGCACCAGCAGGCCGTTCGCCTCGGCCAGGCCGGAGAGCGTGAACGGGCCGCCGGCCATCGGCTGCACGGTGTAGCCGCCGCCGCGTCGTTCGGCCACGTGCGCGGGGCGGAACTCGCGCAGCCCCACCGGGGACGAGACCGTCTCCAGCAGGTGCGCGCGCACGCTCGGCCGGAACACCGGCTCGGCGCCGGCCAGCAGTTGGATGGCCGGGCGGGCCAGCACCTCGAAGCCGATCAGCGCCGCGCCGGGCTCACCGGGAAGACACACCACCGGCACCTCCTCGGCGCCGACCGTACCGAACCCGAGAGCCGTTCCGGGATAGAGGGCCACCTCTGTGAAGGTGACCGGCCCGGCCCGGCCGCCGTCGCGCCGGGACAGGATCCGGCGGACCATGTCGCCCGGCCCGGTGCCCGTGCCGCCGGTGGTGATGATCAGGTCGGCGCGCAGCGTCTGGTCCTCCAACAGGCCGCGCAGCGCCTCCGGGTCGTCGTCGCAGATCCCCACCCGGTACGCGAGCGCGCCCGCCTCGGCCGCCGCCGCGGTCAACGCGTGCGAGTTGGTGTCCACCACCTGCCCGGGCTGGCTGCCCCGGCCCACGTCGACGAGTTCGTCGCCGGTGGCCACGATGACCACCCGAGGGCTGGGTCGCACCACCACGTGCCCGATGCCGGTCGCGGCGAACACCGCCACCAGGGCCGGCGAGACGTAGGCGCCGGCGCGGGCGAGCAGCGTGCCGGCGACCAGTTCCTCCCCGGCGCGGCGCAGCCCGTACCCCCGTTTGGGGGCTCGGAAGATCTCCACCGCGGCCATGCCCTGGTCGGTCCACTCCACCGGGACCACCACGTCCGCGCCGATCGGCAGCGGCGCGCCCGCCGCCACCGAGAAGCAGGCGCCCGGGGTGAGCCGCACCGGTCGCCAGCTCGCCGCGCCCAGGTCACCGACCACGTTGAGCCGGATGCTGCGCCCGCCGGGCATACCGGAGGGGGCCGGGACATAGCCCGGCCCCCGGCTCCCTCCGGAGATGTCCTCCCAGCGCGCGGCGTACCCGTCCACCGCCGACTGGTCGAAGGCGGGGAACGAGTGCGGGGCGACCACGTCCTCGGCGAGCACGTTGCCGTACGCCTGGGTCAGGTCGAGGTCGAGCGGAGGCAGCGCTCGTAACCTGCGCAGCACGCTGCCCAGGTAGTCGGCGAGCGGCGTCAACTCGTTCGCGGCCGCCTCGGCGTCGGCCGTCGCGGTCATGTATCGGCACCGCCGGACGCGTTGCGCAGGCCGTTCAGGACCGCGTCGGTGACCGTCTCGTCGCCCTTGTTGACGAACTCCGCCAGCCACTTGCGGAACTCGGCGCCGAGGTCCTCGCGTTCGGCGGCGATCTGGACCACGGTCTGCAGGTAACCGAGCGGCATGCCGGTGTCGTAGCGGGTGCCCCGGTAGACGATGGCGTGCACCGGCACGCCCTCGGTGCGCAGCAGCTCCATCGCGTCGGTGAGCTGGATCTCGCCGCCGCTGCCCGGCTCGGTGCGTCTGATCGCGTCGAAGATCCGCCCCGGGAGCACGTACCGGCCGAGGACGGCCAGGTTGCTCGGCGCCTCCTCCGGGCTGGGCTTCTCGACCATGCCGGTGACCCGGACGACCTCGGCGATGTCCGAGTATTCCGACTCGGCCGGCTCGACCGAGGCGATGCCGTAGCGGCTGGTCTCGGCCGGGTCGACCTCGAAGAACGCGAGCACCACCCCACCGGTGCGGGCCTGCAGCTCCAGCATGGCCGGCAGCAGCGGCTCGGAGGGCTTGACGAACTCGTCGCCGAGCAGCACCGCGAAGGGCGCGTCGCCGACGTGCGACTCGGCGAAGCCGACCGCGTGACCCAGGCCGAGCTGCTCCGGCTGGCGGCAGGTGTAGATGGCGGCCAGTTCCTCGGTGCGCTTGACCGCGGCCAGCAGCTCGGGCTTCTTGGCGAGCCGTTCCTCCAGGTCGGGCCGGCGGTCGAAGTGGTCGACCATGGAGGTCTTGCCCCGCCCGGTGATCAGCAGCACGTCGGTGATGCCGGCCTGGGTGGCCTCCTCGACGATGTACTGCAGGACCGGCCGGTCGACGACCGGCAGCAGTTCCTTGGGAACCGCCTTGGTGGCCGGCAGGAACCGGGTGGCCAGGCCGGCGGCCGGGATGACGGCCTTGACCGCGCGGGAGCGACCGGTCGCGGCGGTCGCTGAGGGGTTCGCTGAGTGCTCCGACATGCCGCGAGACTATCGGCCACGGCTCTGCCGCGGCGGGTGAGGACCGGAAGACGCGCCGCCCGGCCCGGCGCTCCCCGGGTCCGCCGCGCCGGCCCTGGGCAACCCGTCGGGTGGAACGACCGTGGCGGCCACCACCGGAATCTCCTGGGTGCGCACCGGATCCCCGGCCGGCGCCAGCCGGTAGCCGTCCCGCCCGGCGGCCTTCGCCGCGTAGAGCGCGTCGTCCGCCGCGTCGAGCACCTGCTGCCCGCCGCCGGCGTGGTCCGGGTAGACCGCGATGCCGATGGACACCGTCACCGGCACCCGCAGCGGCTCGTCGCCGTGCCCGTCGACAGGCACCGGGTGGTCGCGCACCACCGCGCCGATCCGCTCGGCGACGATGGTGGCGCCCCGGGCGTCGGTCTCCGGCAACAGCACCACGAACTCCTCGCCGCCGTGCCGGAAGGCCAGGTCCACCTCGCGGATCACGCCGCGCACCCGGCGGGCGAACTCGACGAGCACGGCGTCCCCGGCGGCGTGCCCCCAGGTGTCGTTGACGTGCTTGAACCGGTCCAGGTCGAGCGCGAGCACGCTGAGCATCCGGCCGAACCGGTTCGCCCGCTCCACCTCCCGCCGGATCGACTCGCGCAGGTAGCGGTAGTTCCACAGCCCGGTCAGCGGGTCGGTGAGGGAGAGCCGCTGCGCCTCCTCGTGCACCCGGACGTTCTCCACCGCCACCGCCGCGTGCCCGGCGAACGTCCGCAGCATGACCAGGTCGTCGTCGTCGAACTCGTCGCCGCCGAGCCGGTCGTAGAGCGCCAGCACGCCGAGCGCGGCGCTCGGCAGGGTGGCCGGGTCGCCGTCGGCGGGCGGGTGACCCGGACGCTCCGGGCCACGCGGGTCGGGGGCGGCGAACGGCACCGCCACGTACGTCTCGCAGGTCGGCTCCCCGGTCCGCGCCTCCGGCGGCGTCCACCGGCCGCGCAGCGGCTCCCCGGTGGCGACCACCGCGCCCACCACCCCGGCGCCGACCGGCACCCGCAGCGTCGCCGGGTCGGTCGGGTCCTCGGTCGGCCAGCGGCCGGTCAGCCCCTTGACGCACTGGCCGACCAGCACGCCGTGGCCGTCGAGCAGCAGCACCGCCCCGGCCCGCGCGCCGGTCCCGGCGATCGCGCTGTCCAGGATCACCCGCAGGATGCGTTGCAGGTCGTGCGTGCTGGCCAGCGTGTCGCCGAGCACCACCAGATGGTTGCGGAGCTGGTCCCGGCTGCTGGTCAACGCCGCCACGTAGCTGCCGGTCTCCCGGGTCATCCGGTTGAACGCGCCGGCCAGCCGCCCGATCTCGTCCCGGCTGCGCACCGGCACCCGGGCGGTCAGGTCACCCTGCGCCACCCGGTCCACCGCGCCGGCCAGCTCGACGAGCGGACGGGTGGTCACCCGGGCCAGCCGCCAGGCGGCCAGCACGGCCAGCAGCGCGGCCAGTGCGACCGCGGCGACCAGCGCGCCGTAGAGACCGGGCGGGCGCTGCCCCGGCACCGAGAGCACCAGCGGCAGCGGCTGCCCCGGGGACGGCCCGACCCGGCGCACGTACCGGCCGTCGCCGGTCCCGGCCACCCGGTCCCCGGCCACCCGGCGGGCGGCGGCCAGCACCGCCGCGCGTACCCCCTGCTCCTCGGTCGTGTGGGTGATCCGCCCGGGCGCGTCGAGGAGGGTGATCCCGACGCCGGTCACGGCCGCGAGCCGCGCCACGAAGGCCGGGTCGACGGGCTGCGCGGCGGCGACCGCGCCGAGGTCGGCGCCGGCCGGGTCGCGGAGCCGGACCTGGACGGCGAGCGCCCCCACCGGGCCGGCCGGGGCGCCGGCGCAGTCCTGCCAGGGCCCGGCCGGGCCGCCGGCGGTGGCGTAGCTGGTGCGGCCGCCCGGGTCGACGATCACCACGGCGGCGGCCAGGCCCCGGCCGACCACCTGGTCGGCCGCGCGTGACCGGGCCACCGGGTCGCCGACCAGCGCGACCGCGTCGGCCGCCGCGCGCAGTTGCTGGCAGAGGGCGTCGACGGAGGTACGCACGCCGGCCGCGGCCAGGCCCAGCCGCTCGGTGGCGCGACTGCGGTCGACCGCGCTCACCGTGGCGCCGACGAATGCCGCGCCGAGCAGCACGGGGCCGAGCACCACCACGAGGAAGGCCACCGTCAACCGCCCGCGTAGCGTCAAGCCTTCCCCCCGGAAGTTCCGCGCCCCTTGGTGCGATGCTGACACAGAGCGACCGGTAGGCAAGCGTTGCGTCAGGAGTGTTGCGTGCCGGATTTTTCGGATGAGGTGCACGAGGCGAAACGGGAGCTGCGCGTCGCGCTGCTCGCCGCCCGCCGGTCGCTGCCCGCGACCCGCCGGGCCGGGGCCGCGGCGTCCGTGCAGGCCGAGCTGACCGCCCTGGTACGCCGGCTGCGGCCGGCCCGGGTGACCGCGTACGTGCCGGTCGCCTCCGAGCCCGGCGGCCCGGACCTGCCGGAGGTGCTGCGCGCCGCGTTGCCTGCCGACGCGGAGTTGCTGCTCCCGGTGCTCGCCGACGACCTGGACCTGGACTGGGCCGCCTGGACCGGCCGCGAGTCGTTGCGGGCCGCCGGCCGGGGGCTGCGCGAGCCGACCGGGCCGCCCCGGGGCCGGACCGCCGTGGCCGGGGCCGACCTGGTGGTGGTGCCGGCGTTGGCGGTGGACCGCCGGGGCGTGCGGCTGGGCCGGGGCGGCGGCTCGTACGACCGGGCGCTGGCCCGGGTGCCCGCGACCGTGCCGACGGTGGCGCTCCTGCACGACGGCGAGCTGGTCGACGTGGTCCCCGCCGACCCGCACGACCGGCCGGTGCACTGCGTGATCACCCCGGCGGACGGGCTGGTGGCGGTGCCGGGTGTGGGACCGGGCGCTTCCGCTGGACGAATCCGGGTGCGATGACGCACCATTGGCACTCGAAGACCACGAGTGCCAGACCGGCTGTGCCAGATCCGGAGGAGAACGTGCCCACGTACCAGTACGCCTGCACCGCGTGCGGCCACCAGCTCGAGGCGGTGCAGTCCTTCTCGGACCAGCCGCTGACCGAGTGCCCGGCGTGTGAGGGGCGGCTGCGCAAGCTCTTCAACTCGGTGGGCATCGTGTTCAAGGGCTCCGGCTTCTACCGCACCGACTCCCGTTCGTCCGGTTCCGAGAGCGGCACCTCGAACAAGCCGGCCAAGTCGGAGTCGTCCACGTCCTCGACGTCCGACTCGTCGTCGTCCGGTTCGTCCTCGTCGAGTTCGTCCTCGTCGGGGTCGTCCTCGTCGGGGTCGTCGTCGTCGGCCTCGTCGTCGGGGGCTGCTGGCAAGGCTTCGGCGGCCAGCTCCGCCTGACGTCCGCGCTTTGCGAGAAGTGGCCGCCCCGGTCGGGGCGGCCACTTTTCGTGCGCGCCCGCCTTCGGCGGGAAGGCGGGGCCCCCGCTTAACGCATTCGGTAGAGGCGGGGCCCCCGCTTAACACCTCTTCGGCCGGCGCGGCCGCCTCGCCGGGCGCCGGCACGACGCTCGGGGCGTTCACCGCGTGGCGGGTTATCCACAGGGCGCTCCGAGGGACGACGCGGAGCGGTGGAGCGCGCCTAGCCTGCTGACGGGCCGGCGGCGGTCGGGCCCGGCCGGATCGGGCCGGGCCGGCCGGTGGCCGGGACGGTGGGACGGGCGGGAGGCCGCGGTGGCGGACACGGAGTCGACGTTGCGACCGGTGCGCTGGCGCGGGCTGCCCCGCCGCCGGACGCTGCTGCGGGTGACGCTGGTCGCGGTGCTCCTGGGGCTGGCCGCGGCGGTGCTGCAGACCCCGGCCGGCTGCCCTCCCGGGTCGTCCTTGACCACCACCGGCAGCACGACGGCGCCCTCGGCCCGGTCCGGCGGAACACCGGAGCTGCCGGCCGGGACGGTCGGCGTGCCGATCCGGCTGGCCGAGCCCGCCGCCCTCGCCGTGCTGCGCCCGGGCGCCCGGGTCGATCTGCTGGTGGTGCCGGCCGGCGGGTCACCCGACCCGAGCCTGCTCGCGCCGCGCGCGCTCGTGCTCGACGTGGTGGGCGCGACCGGGGCGGTCGACGGGTCCTCGGCGCTCTACCTGGCGCTGCCGCCGGAGCAGGCACGGCGCGCGGTCGGCCTGCCCGAGGGCAGCCGCTTCGCGGTGGTGGTGCGCGGGTGAGGTCAGTCCCAGTGCGGCGGGCGCTCGGCGAGCAGCCAGTCGTCGCTGCCGCCGGGGCGCTCGCCCCAGCCACGGTCGGTGTCGTCGGTGGTCTGCTCGGGCAGCACCACGAAGTCTTCGCTGAGGTCGACCACGCGGTCGTCGTCGCCGCGCGCGACCCGGATGCCGGGTTCGGTCACGAGCAGCAAGGATACCGCCGCCGGGCGGGCAGCTCGACCCTCCCGGCCGTCCGAGATCCTGGTCTCTGCCGACCCGGCCCCGCCGTCTCCGGTCGGCTGGCCCGGCCGCGACGTCGATGCCGTCGGTGGATCGGGCTCGCCGCGTCGGGCGGCCGACCGGCCGAGGCGTTGGTAGCGTCGGTCGGCGTGACGACGCCGAGCGGTGGCACCTCCGACGACGAGACCTGGCGACGCCCCGAGCCGGCGGCCCCGGCGGGCGGGACACCTGTCGCGCGGCGGCCCGATGACGACCAGCCGGCCGGCGCGGAACCGGAACGAACGGATCCGGCCGGCGCGGCACCCGCCGAACCGGCAGACACCCCCGAGCCGGCACCCGCCGAACCGGCAGACACCCCCGGCGCGGCATCCGCCGAACAGGCAGACACGCCCGAGCCGGCACCCGCCGACGGAACGGACCCGGTCGAGGCGGCAGCCGCCGGGCGAACGGGAGACGCGGGAGCCGGCCCCACCGACGCGGGTCCCGCCGACACCTCCGGCGACGACACGTCGGACAACCCGGCCGCTCACGCCCCGGATGCCGGCGTGCCCGGGGGCACCAGCCCGTGGTCGCGTGAGGGCGCCTCGGAGAGCCCCTGGGCCCGGCCGGACCCGGCCGCCCCGACCGGCGGCTGGACCGCGACCGGTGGCGAGTGGCCCGGCCCGGTCGGGCACGCCGGGACACCGGCCCCGGGCGGCTACGCCGGACCGCCGACCGGCACACCGCCGCCGCCCGGTTGGCGGCCCCCGGTGCACGTGCAGGTGCCGCCGCCCCGGCAGCTCCCGCCGCAGGACATGGCCGCCATGGACCGGTCCGAGCAGCGCGCCCAGCAGCTCACCTACGGCGTCGGGGCGGTCGTCGGCGTGGTGCTGTTGCTGCTGACCTGCCTGCTCTGCTCTCGGCTCCTGTTCTGAGCGACCCCGGATCCTGGGCGGCCGTCAGACGACCCCGTCCCACACCGTCTTGGCCCCGCTGTCGCCGGTCAGGTAGACGTAGACCAGCGCGAACACGGCGAGCACGACCGCCACGGCGGTGAGCGCGATCGGCACCCAGCGGGGCAGGTCGCGGGTGCGGGCGAAGCCCTTGGTGCTCAGCACCAGCAGGAGCGCCACGACCGCCAGGCCGAGCGTGAACCAGAGCAGCGTCTCGCCGTACTCGGAATGCTCGTGGATCTTCCGGAGCCCCTCGGCCGGGTAGCCGCGCGACTCCAGCACCTCCTCCAGTTCCTCGCCGGACTCGGTCGCCACCCAGGCGAGGATCGGGGTGACCACGGCGAGCGCCACCACCGCCCAGTCCATGCGGGGCCGCCAGCGGGGCAGCACCCCGTAGGCGACGGTGAGCAGCGCCAGCAGCGGCACCAGCACCACCACCGCGTGAATGACCAGGACGTGGCCCGGGAGACCGTTGACTTCCCTGAACACCGACACCTCCGGCGAGTGGACGGATTCGCGCGCGGTCAGCGTACGACGCGGCGTGGTCGCACACCGAGATCCACGCAGCGAGAACCGTGCCGGTTCATCAGGCGTGGCACTCTTGACCTGTGGACACCGACGACATCGGCCTGTTCGGTCCGGGTTCGGTCACGTGGAAGGTGCACGAGGAACCGGTCCTGATCGTCGCCGGCCTGCGCTCGCTCTACCTGCAGGCGCTGCATCCGCGTGCGATGGCCGGGGTGGCGCAGAACAGCAACTACCGGTCCGACGCCTGGGGCCGGCTGGTCCGCACGGCGACCTACGTGGCGACCACGATCTACGGCACCACCGCCGAGGCGGAGGCGGCCGGCCGGCGCCTGCGGACGCTGCACGCCCGGATGCGCGCCACCGATCCGGCGACCGGCGAGGAGTTCCGCGTCGACGAGCCGGACCTGCTGCGGTGGGTGCACGTCACCGAGGTCGAGTCGTTCGTGAGCACGGCGCGGCGGGCCGGGCTGGCGCTGACCGACGACGAGGTGGACGGCTACTACACCGAGCAGCGCCGGGCGGCCGCCCTGGTCGGGCTGGACCCGGCGGACGTGCCGGGCACCGCCGCCGAGGTCGAGGCCTACTACCGGGCGGTACGCCCCGAGCTGCGGATGACCCGGGAGGCGGCCGAGACCGCGCTGTTCCTGACCGCGCCGCCGATCCCGTGGAAGCTCAGCCCGCCGGTGCGGCTCGGCCTGAACTTCGGCCCGCCGCGCTGGGCGTATCTCGGGGTGGCCGGCACCGCGCTGGGGTTGCTGCCGCCCTGGGCGTTGCGGCTCTACGGCGGGCTGGGCCTGCCGACCACCGCGCTCTCGGCGGAGGTGGGCGTGCGGGCGTTGCGGCTCGCCTTGGCGGCGGTGCCGCGCCGCTATCGGGAGGGGCCGTTGCAGCAGGCCGCCAAGGAGCGCGCGGCCCGGCTCACGGCCGCCTGAGGCGTGCTCAGTCGGCGTCGGCGAAGCGTTCGACGGCCGACCACGGGTCCTTGCCCGGGGCCTGCGCGCCGGCCGGGCAGGTGCGCCGGTAGTCGCACCAGCCGCAGCGCGGGCCCGGCTCGGTGGGGAACTCCTCGTCGGGGTCGGCGCCGCCGGCCACGGCCCGCTCGGCGGTCATGATGTCGCGGGCGGTCTCCTCGGCGCGGGTGAGCTGCCGGTGCAGCGACTCCGGGGTGTGCTCGTGCGCGGCGACGGTGCCGGTGGGCAGGTGGTGCAGCTCGACCCGGCGGCACGGCCGGCGGAACACCCGCTCCGCCGCGTACGCGTAGAGCGCGAGCGCCTGCGAGCCGCGGGCGTCGTCGGCGTCGAGCCCGGTGCGGCCGGTCTTGTAGTCGACGATGACCAGTTCGGGCCGCCCGTCTGGGCCGGGGCGCGAGTCGATCCGGTCGGTGCGGCCGTTGAACGCCAGCACGGCGGTCTTGACGGCGACCACCCGTTCCACGCCGAGCGGCTCGTCGGCCGGGTCGAGGCCCGCCACGTAGGACTCCAGCCAGCTCAGGGCCCGCCGGAAGGCGTCGCGTTCCTGCTCGTCGTCGCGGTAGCCCTCGCGGACCCAGGTGCCCTTCAGCAGGGTGCCGAGCGCCTCGGGGCGGCGGCGGTCGGGGGCCAGCGCATACCAGTTCTTCAGGGCGGTGTGCACGCTGGCGCCCAGCGAGTTGTGCGCCCAGGGCGGCCCCTTCGGCGGGGCCGGGCGGTCCACGTAGGCGTAGCGGTAGCGCCGGGGACAGTCGGCGTAGGCCCCGAGCTTGCTGGGGGTGCAGACGAACAGCCGCTCGGGCATGCCCTCGAAGCCGAGCTGCTCGGCCTGCTCGGCGCGGGGCCGGGGCGCCCGGCCGCCGGTGGGTCGTCCGGTCGGTGAAGGTCGTCGCACACCGCAGATCCTGCCACCCGGCTGTGACACCGGCCGGACGGCTCAGGCGTTGTTGAGGTATTCGGTCACGAACGCCGCGATGGCGTCCGCGATGAGCTGCACCGCGATGGCGGCCAGCAGCAGGCCGGCGATCCGGGTCAGCACCTCGATGCCGCCCGGTCGGAGCACCTTGACGATCCCGCCGGAGAAGCGCAGCACCACCCAGACCGCGACCATCACCGCGACGATGGCGAGCGCGATGGCCACGTAGTCGGTGACACCGCCGGCCCGCTGCACGAACAGCATGGTGGCCACGATGGCGCCGGGCCCGGCCAGCAGCGGGGTGCCCAGCGGCACCAGCGCGATGTTGGAGGTGACCTGCTGGCTCGGGTCGTCGGCCTTGCCGGTCAGCAGTTCCAGCGCGACGAGCACCAGCAGCAGGCCGCCGGCCGCCTGCAACGCGGGCAGGTCGACGTGCAGGTAGGCCAGGATCGTCTGCCCCGCCACCGCGAAGATCACGATGACCCCGAGCGCCAGCGCCACGGCCTGCCAGGCGGCCCGGTTCCGGTCGCGGGCGGGCAGCGGCCCGGTGAGCGCGAGGAAGATGGGCATCATTCCGGGCGGGTCGACGATCACCAGCAGGGTCACGAAGACCTCGCCGAAGAGCTTGAGATCCACGCGGACACGGTAGCCGTGCGGCCGGAACGCTTCAGCCTGAAGCGACCGGGGTCACCCCCCGGGCCGGCGCGACGATCCGCTCGTACGCCTCGGGGCTGGTGGTGTGCGCGCCGAGCCGGACGGTCTTGTGCGTGCCGTGGAAGTCCGACGAGCCGGTGACCAGGAGATCCAGCTCGGCGGCGAGGCGGCGGACGTGCTCCCGCTCGGCCGGGCTGTGGTCCTCGTGGTCGGCCTCCAGGCCGGCCAGGCCGGCCGCCGCCAGGTCGGCGATCAGCTCGTCCGGCACGATCCGGCCGCGCCGGCTGGCCCGGGGGTGGGCGAAGACGGGCACCCCGCCGGCCGACCGCACCAGCGCGACCGCGCGGAACACGTCGATGTCGTCCTTGGGCAGCCGGTACCGCTCCCCCAGCCAGTCCGGGCCGAACGCCTCGGTGGTGGTGGCGACCAGACCGGCCCGGATCAGCGCCTGCGCGATGTGCGGCCGGCCGACCGTGCCGCCGGCCGCGCCGGTCAGGATCTCCGTCCAGCTCACCGGGATGCCGTCGGCCTGGAGCAGGCGGACGATCCGCTCGCCGCGCTTCTCCCGGGCCCGCCGGACCCGGGCCAGCTCCGCGACCAGTTCCGGCGATTCCGGGTCGAAGAGGTACGCGAGCAGGTGCAGCGGGATGGCCGGCTCGACGCCCGACCAGCGGCAGGAGAGTTCGGCGCCGCGGATCAGGGTGAGGCCCGGCGGCAGGGCCGCGACCGCGTCGGCCCAGCCGGCCGTGGTGTCGTGGTCGGTGAGCGCCACCACGTCGAGCCCGGCCTCGGCGGCGGCGACGACCAGCTCGGCCGGGCCGAGCGTGCCGTCGCTGGCGGTGGAGTGGGTGTGCAGGTCGATGCGGGCGGGAGCGCTCACCCGCCCGACGCTACGCCCCGTCCGGCGCGGCGGGCGTGTCGGCCACCACCACCGGCCGCTGCCCCGGCGGCACCCCGTCGATCGCCGACGCGGTCGGCCGCTCGCCGGCCAGCACCCGGTCGGGCTTGACCCGGACCAACCCGCCGGTGGCGTCCACGTGCAACGCGGCCCCGGAGCGGGTCCAGGCGACCGGGCCGGCCAGCAGCGGGCCGGCCGGGTGGGCCGCCGGGTCGCCGGCCGGTTTGACCAGCACGGCGGTGCCGTCGGTGCCGTTCGCCAGCAACCACCCCCCGTCCGGGGAGACCGCGCCGAGCCCGTCGGCGGCCAGCTTCGGGCCGCAGCCGGTGCGGGTCGGGGTGAGGTCGCGGGCCGGGTCGAGCAGCGCCAGGCAGGACTGCCGCGCCGGCCCGGTGGCGAGCAGGCCGACCACCAGGCCGTCCGGGCGGGTGCCGTAGACGGCGCGCACGTCCGGGTTCACCGGGCCGGGCACCCCGCCCATCGCGCGTCGCCAGACGCTCATGCCACCCCGGTCGGGCCGGGCGACCAGCACATCGTCGCCGGTGAAGCCGACCGGCACGACGCCGGCCGGCGCGGCCACCCGGCTGGGCGCGATGAGCTGGCCGGCGACCACCCCGGCGGCGACCAGGTCCGGGCCGTCCCGCCAGGCCACCTGGCGGCCGTCCGCGGAGACCGCGACGGCGTCGGCGGCGGCGAGCATCACCTGCGGCGCGCCGCCGGTGGCGGACACCCACCAGAGGGTACGCCCGGCGGCGGTGGCCGCCGAGGTGAGCAGCCAACCCTCCCGGTCGTGGATGCGCTGCGCCCGTTCGACGCCGCCCACCCCGGTCAGCTCCCGCCGCTCGCCGCCGCTGGTGTCCAGCAGGTCGCCGACGAGCAGGTCGAGCTCGGCGCGAACCGGACCGGGTCGGGACACCGGGGCGGACGCGCTGGCCAGTGGGGTCGCGGACAGCCCGGGCGGGTCGCCGAGCACCACGGTCGGCGTGCCGCCGCGCCCGTCCGGCTCGCTGAGCTGCGCCATTCCGGTGGTGACCAGGACCGTCGCCGTCGCCGCCAGGGCCAGGCCGGTGAGCGTCCGGCGGTGTCCGCTGCGCCGGGCGCGCCGCAGCACGTCGCCGGCCGGGTCGACGCGCAGCGGTCCGGGCCGCTCGACCCGACGGGACAGCGTCTCCCGCAGCGCCCGCTCCAGCTCGTCCTCGCCCACGGCCAATGGACGCTCCGGGCTGCTCGTTCGGTTGTCACCGAGGGGCCGGATGCCGCTCATCGGGTCTCCGCCGCGATCCCGACGGCCGGACGGACCCGGGCCGTCGTCGTCGCCGGCAGGGGGGTGGCCGGGGTCGCCGGCCGACCGGCGGGCTCGGGCTGGTCCGCGAGTTGCCGGGCGGGCGCGGGCCGGGCCGCCGGGGCCGACCGGCCGGCCGGGGCGGCGCGACCGCCCGGCGTCGGCGCGGGGGCCGGCGACGCCTCGGCGGCCGGCTCGGTCGGCAGGCCCAGGGCGGCCTCGGAGCCGAGCCGGCGGCGCAGGGTGTTCAGCGCCCGGGAGGTCTGGCTCTTGACCGTGCCCGGGGAGATCTCCAGCAGGGCGGCCGTCTGCGCCTCCGACATGTCCTCGTAGAAGCGGAGCACCAGCACGGCCCGCTGCCGCGCGGGCAGCGCCTGCAGGTGCCGCCAGAGCGCGTCCCGGTCGAGCTGGTGCTCGATCTCGTCGACGCCGGCCCGCTCCGGCAGCACCTCGGTGGGCCGTTCGCCGTGCCAGCGCCGACGCCACCAACTGGTCGACGTGTTGACCAGGACCCGGCGGGCGTACGGCTCGATGGCGTCGATCCCGCCGAGCCGCTTCCAGGCCAGGTAGGTCTTGGTCAGCGCGGTCTGGAGCAGGTCCTCGGCGGTGGCCCAGTCACCGGCCAGCAGGTAGGCGGTGCGCAGCAGGGCGCCGGATCGGGCCGCGACGAACTCGCGGAACTCCTCCTCCAGCGGATCCCTGCTCGCCACGCTCACCTCCGCGCCCCCGTCTGCCTGGCAGGCTCCCACGGCCGGGTGGGTCGGGTCGACGGCGAAAGGTGTGCAGTCCCTCCGATGTTCGGACGAAAAGTTTCAGGCGCCGTCGTCGGCCTTGGCCTCGTCGGCCTCCTTGCCCAACCGCGCCTCGACGGCCTGCGGCTCGTACATCTCCTCGACCACGCGCAGGTAGAGCTCGTTCGGGTTGGGCAGGTTCTTGACCTCGCGCAGCGCCTGCTCCTGCCCCGCCGACTCCAGCACGAACGTGCCGTAGTTGAGGGCGCGGCCGGTCGGGGTCTGCTCGTATTTCATGTCGGTGACCCGGACCAGCGGCATCATCGCGACGCGGCGGGTGATGATCCCGTTGACCACCATCACCCGCTTGTTGGTCAGGATGAAGCGGTCGTACCACCAGTCGGCGACCCGCCAGGCGACCCAGCCCATCACGGCGAACCAGAGCAGCACCGCGACGGTGGTCAGCGCGCCGACGTCCCGCCCGGCGAGGAAGCCGGAGAGGTAGCCGAGCACGAACGTGGCCGCGATGCCGACGATGATCGGCGTGCTGAGGTGGATCCAGTGCCGCTTCCACTCGCCCCGGTAGCGCTCGGTGGGGAAGAGGTAGCGGGCGACGAGCGAGCTGGGCTCGTCCTCCAGGGGCAGCACGCGGCGCGGGGCCATGCCGGAGGCGTCGACCCGGAGACCGGCCAGCTCCTCCTCGGAGATCGGCTGGTCCGGGTAGCCCTCGGGGTCCCGCGCCCAGGCGCGCCCGGAGCGGCCCTCGCCGGCGTAGCCGGGACCGTCGCCGAACGCGGCGCCGTCCGACAGGGAGGGCCCGGCCCCGTAGCCGGAGCCGGCGCCGAATCCGGGACCGTCGTCCGGGTCGATCCGGGGGATCGGCTCGGTGTCGCGCTCCCGGCGTGCCCGGTCGGGATCGTCCGGGTCGAAGGGGGGACCGGAAGGGCTTCCCATCGGCGGCTAGGCGACGAGGTTGGTGAAGAAGTCGCCGAAGCCCTGCGCGATGTCCATGATGCCGCCACCGAGAGACTTGAACACGTCGGCTGCCGAGTTGGGTCGGTAGGCGACGAAGAAGATCAAGAATGCGATGCCGGCCCAGGTGAGGACCTTCTTGACCATAGCGGGCCATCCTCTCGCGCGGAGCCGGGTCCGTTTACCGCAGCGGCACCCAGAGTATCAGCATGGTGTCTTACCGTGAATATCTGCGTCCGCTCCCCGACTCGTCGGTGCCGGCCGGTCAGGCCTGCCCGTGCAGATACGGGGACGGTGCGCCGTACACGAGCTCGGGCGGCGTCCACTCGGTCAGGTCGTGCAACACGACCTCTTCCGCGAGGAGGTGACCCGCGCTCGCCGGCCAGGCTATCGCATGGAGCCACATTCCCCGAGCCTCGCCGGCGTACGCGCTTCGATCCGTTTCGGACCGGACGAGCCACAGTGGAGTGGGATGACCGCCGACCCGGATCTTCGCGTGCGGCAGACGCTCGGGGTGACCAGGGCCGGGATCGGTCAGCGCCTCCTCGACCTGCGGGCCGGGGTCGGGGCCGGGCAGTCCCGCGAAGCGGGAGCCGAGACCGACACCGGGTTCCTCGGCGACGAAGATCAGGTCGGCCGGTCCACCGTCGAGCGGCGCCGGACCGGCGCAGGCGACCACCGTGGCGCGGACCCCGGTCCGGTCGTCACCCGCCCAGGCCACCCCGGTCAGCGTCCAGCCCGGCGGCAGTGGCCACGGACACCACAGCGGCATCCCGGGCCGGTCGGCCGGCTCGCCGTCGGCGGCCACCCGCTCGACCACGCTCGCCATGATCTCGGCGCCGATGTGCTCCGGCACGTGCAGGGGCGCGACCGGGCCGCACCGCAGGCACCGGTACTCGCCGTGCATCAGGTCCGGCTCGCGCACCGGCCCCGCGCATCTCGGACAACTCACCGCGACTGTCACGTCCTCACGGTCACCCCGTACCGGCGGGGCGTCAAGCGGGCCGGGCCGACGAAGATGGGATTTCCATCCGGCGCAGGCGTCAGTCCGGCGGCGGCCCGGCGTACGACCGGATCCAGGCGTGCATGGCGATGCCGCTGGCGACGCCCGCGTTGATCGACCGGGTCGAGCCGTACTGGGCGATCGAGAAGAGCGCGTCGCAGGCGGCGCGGGCCACCGGCGAGAGGCCCGGCCCCTCCTGCCCGAAGAGCAGGACGCAGCGGCGGGGCAGGACACCCGTCTCCAGCGGCCGGCAGCCGGGCAGGTTGTCGATCCCGACCACCGGCAGCCGCTCCCCGGCCGCCCAGGCGACGAACTCCTCGATCGTCGGATGGTGCCGGACGTGCTGGTAGCGGTCGGTGACCATGGCGCCCCGACGGTTCCACCGCCGGCGACCGACGATGTGCACCTCGGCGGCGAGGAAGGCGTTCGCGTTGCGGACCACGGTGCCGATGTTGAAGTCGTGCTGCCAGTTCTCGATCGCCACGTGGAAGTCGTGCCGGCGCCGGTCCAGGTCGTCGACCACGGCCTCCCGCCGCCAGTAGCGGTAGCGGTCCACCACGTTGCGGCGGTCCCCGGCGGCGAGCAGCTCCGGATCGAGGCGCGGGTCGTCCGGCGGGGCGCCGGGCCACGGCCCCACTCCCACGTCGAACTGGTCGTCGGTCACGGTCTGCAGAGGGTACGGGCCGGTCGGGCGCACGGTCAGCGCAGGTCGAGCGCGCCGCCGAGCCGTTCCAGGAAGCGC
Source organism: Micromonospora sp. NPDC051300 (assembly GCF_044455315.1). NCBI lineage: Bacteria > Bacillati > Actinomycetota > Actinomycetes > Micromonosporales > Micromonosporaceae > Micromonospora > Micromonospora sp. NPDC051300. Next base: position 220,790 of record NZ_JBITEP010000006.1, read on the forward strand.
CGGTCGGCCGGGCTGGGCGAGGTCTGGCCGGCGTGACACACCCGGGCGGCCACCGACTCCACCCACTGCCGGTACGCGGCCGAGTCGGCCGGGTCGGCCCGGCGGCGCAGCACCCGTACCGTCGCGCGGGCGGCGGCGAGCAGGTCCACCAGGTCGGTCAGGCGCTCGCCGCGCTCGGTCGCGCCGTCGTGGCGCGCGTAGATCGCGGTGACCACCGCGCGGATCAGGTCGCTGTCGAAGGCCCGGCCGGCGGCCACCGCGTCCAGCCCGGCGAGTCCGGCGGTGACGCCACGGTGCGGGCGCCCGGGGCCGGGCGAGGCGGCGGCGACGAGGACCCGACCCGGCAGGTCGGTCAGCAGGTCCCACTCCGCCGCGGAGTACGCGGCGGTGGTGGGCGGTGCGGCACGGCGACCGGCAGAGGACGGCTCTCCGGCGACGGAGTGGCTCATGGGAACCTCCAGCCAGAGCATATGCCCCGGGCGGAGTCGCGGGCCCCGTCCCCGCCGATCGGCGACGGGACCCGCGCGTCGCGCGTGCGGGGTCAGCGCGGCTCGGGGAAGCTCGGCCGCTCCGGGTCGACGCCGTCCGGCAGGGCCGCGGCCGCGTACTCCTTCTTGGGGACCATGACCTTGCGCCGGAAGACGCAGACCATCGTGCCGTCCTGGTTGTAGCCCCGGGTCTCCACCGCGACCACGCCGCGGTCGGGCTTGGAGGCCGACTCGCGCTTGTCCAGCACGGTGGTCTCGCCGTAGATGGTGTCGCCGTGGAAGGTCGGCGCGACGTGCCGCAGCGACTCGATCTCCAGGTTGGCGATCGCCTTGCCGCTGACGTCGGGCACCGACATGCCCAGCAGCAGCGAGTAGACGTAGTTGCCGACCACCACGTTGCGCTTGAACTGCGAAGCGGACTCCGCGTAGTGGGCGTCCAGGTGCAGCGGGTGGTGGTTCATGGTGAGCAGGCAGAAGAGGTGGTCGTCGTACTCGGTGACCGTCTTGCCCGGCCAGTGCCGGTAGACCGCGCCGACCTCGAACTCCTCGTAGTAGCGGCCGAACTGCATCCTGGTCCCTTCGACGGGCGGCGATGGAGTTCGGCACAGCATGCCTTACCGCTGGTTAAGGTGAGGGCCGGGGCGCTCGCGGGGGTGGAAATGTCACACCGGGCGCGATCCGGGGGGAGACGCAATGAGCGGCGGGGCCCTCCCCGGCACCCGCCGCCCACGCTCTGATGCAGAAGATTCTGCCGTACGGGGCGCGCCGCCGACAGAGACAGACGTCACATTTATCTTTTCGTAACACTACTCACTGTTACTGGCCACCCCCCGGTAAGCGATCTCCGCAGGCTGGATACCGGCTTGTCAGAGCGCAAGTTACCGATTCGTAGCGGGAACGGAGCGTGATCTCCTTGGAAACGCTCCCATCACGTCCGGTCACGCAAATGCGTCATGCACTTGCGATCCGCATGGCCCGAGGGACAGATAGGATTCGATGTGCCGAGGATCACCCCGGGCCGGCCCGGTGTTTCGCCGCGCAGGTCACGGGAATTCCCCTGGATCGAGCTTGGTTCCACCGGACGTACGGCAATCCGCGGTGATCGGAGAGAGCAATGTCAACGGTTGAGCTGACCACGGCCAACTTCGACGAGGTGACCGGGCGCGACGGCATCGTCCTGCTGGACTTCTGGGCGGACTGGTGCGGTCCGTGCAAGCGCTTCGCCCCCGTCTACGAGCGCTCCTCGGAGAAGCACCCGGAGATCGCCTTCGGCAAGGTCGACACCGAGGCGCAGCAGGAGCTGGCGGCCAAGTTCAACATCAGCTCCATCCCGACCGTGATGGCGATCCGCGACGGCGTCATCGTGTACGCCCAGCCGGGCGCGCTGCCCGAGTCGGCCTTGGAGAACCTGATCGAGCAGGTCCAGCAGCTCGACATGGAGGACGTCCGCAACAAGCTGGCCGAGCACAAGCACTGAGCACCTTCCCACCGCCGGCCGGACCCGCCACGGGTCCGGCCGGCGGCGTCTGCGCGCCTGGTGACCGACGGGACGGACAGTGGGAAATGGCCGATTGAGGGACGGTTCCGGACGCTTCACTCGGCGTATCGTCACGGCCTGATGGAGACCTTGACCCCGCGCGGGCGCGCCGTCCGGCTGGCCGCCACCCTGCTCGGGCTGGCACTGATCCTCCTCGGCACCGTGCACGGCACCGACGACGACTTCCCGTTCGGGCCGTTCCGGATGTACTCCACCTCCGACCCACCGGACGCGCCCGCACCCGACACCCGGGTCGAGGGCGTCGACCGGACCGGCGCGGTGGTCTCCCTCGGCCAGGACGCCACAGGCATCCGCCGCGCCGAGATCGAGGGCCAGCAGGACCGGTACGCCGCGGACCCGAGCCTGCTGCGCACCGTCGCCGAGGCGTACGCCGAACGCCACCCCGCCGCCCCGGCGCTTGTCGAGGTGCGCATCGTGGTCCGCTGGTACGACATCCAGGGCGGCCGCCCGACCGGCGAGTGGACCGACCGCACCGCCGTCCGCTGGGAGACCGCCGGATGACCGGCTGGCTCACCGAGGCGGTGCCGCGCGGCCGGGTGGCCGCCTTCCGCACCCTCGTCTACCTCTTCGTCGCCGCCGATCTGGTGGTCTTCACCCCGTGGGTACGCACCCGCGTCGACGTGCCCGGCGACCTCTACCGGCCGCTGCTGATCGGCCGGCTGCTCCCGCTGCCCACACCGGACCCGACGCTTGTCGGCGTGGTCTTCTGGGTGCTGCTGGTGGCCGCGCTGCTCGCCGCCACCGGGCGGGCGCCCCGGCTGCTCGGTTGGACGGTCTTCGCGCTCTACCTCGAGTGGATGATCGTGGCGATGAGTTACGGCAAGGTCGACCACGACCGGTTCGGGCTGCTGGTGGCGCTGGCCGCGCTGCCGACCGCCGGCCGGGCCCGGCACGGCGACCCGACCCGCACCGAGGCCGGCGGCTGGGCGCTGCGGGTCACCCAGATCGCGGTGATCTGCACCTACTTCCTCGCCGCCTGGGCCAAGTTCCGCTTCGGCGGCCTCGACTGGGCGACCGGCTCCGTGCTGGCCCGGGCGATCATCAGGCGCGGCACCGACCTGGCCGACCTGATCGCCCAGGTGCCGCACCTGCTGATCGTGGCCCAGTTCGGCATCCTGGCGTTCGAACTGCTCAGCCCGCTGGTGTTCGTGGTGCCGGCCCGCTGGCGCACGGCCGTGATCGGCTTCTTCTACGCGTTCCACCTGGCGACCGTCGCGACCATCACCATCTCGTTCGCGCCGCACCTGGTGGCGATGACCGCCTTCCTGCCGCTGGAGAAGGTCCGCCCGGTGCTGGTGGCCAGACGCCTGCTCACCCGCCGGACCGGCCCGTCCGCCACCGGAACGCCCGCGACCGACGTGTCGGCACCGTCGGCCGGCGCGACCATGGTCGCCGGCCCCGAACCGAGTGCCGGCTCCGCTCCCGGGAGGTGACGCGGGCCGCCCGGCGAGCGGCCTCCGGGGTCGTGGCCGTCCCCACGGCCAGATCCTCCGGCTCCGTCCGCCGACGGTGGAACAGCCGTCAGGGCGTCGGGCCGGGGCGGCCCGTCGGACCGTACAGGCGTTCCCGGGCCTCCTGCGGCAGCGCGCACGCGGCGGTGCCGCCCGGCAGCCGGTGCCGGTTGCGGGCCACCCAGCGGTACGCGGGCCAGGCCGCGGCGCGGACCGGCGGGAGACGCAGGCCGCCCCCGGCGACGCGCCAGAGCGGCCCGCTGTCGCCGAGCAGCCGGGCGATCGCGTCCGGCCCGGCGGCACGGGAGCCGTCGGCGCCCACCCACTGGACCGCCTCCTCGCACTCGGCCTCGGTCAGGCCCAGTGCCGCCAGGTCGGCGAACTGCCACGGGACCACCCGGGCGCCGGTGGGGATACGACGTTCGACGAACTGCGCGCAGCGGGTGCAGAAGGCGCAGTCGCCGTCGTAGACGAAGGTCGACGTCTCCATGCGTCCATCCTGCACCCGCGCCCGGCGCGACGGCGCGCGGTGTCCGGCGCGTCACTTGCGCTTCGTTCGTACACGTGTTCGAATGAGGTCCATGCGCTGGGACAACCTCTCCGCTCCCCCGGACGAGGGGACTCCCGATCGGGCGGCGCCGGCGGCTCCACCCCTGCCGCTGGCGCTGCCCGGCGCGATCGCCCGCACGTTCGACACCCCCGACTTCGCCGGCATGACCTTCTACGAGGTGCACGCCAAGTCGATCATCAACCGGGTGCCGGGGCAGTCCCGCGTGCCGTTCGAGTGGACCGTCAACCCCTACCGCGGCTGCTCCCACGCATGCACCTACTGCCTGGCCGGCGACACGCCGGTCCTGATGGCGGACGGGCGCACCCGACCGATCAGCGAGTTGGCGCCCGGCGACCGGATCTACGGCACCGAGCGGCGCGGCGCCTACCGCCACTACGTCGTCACCACGGTGCTCGACGTGTGGTCGACGGTGAAGCCGGCCCACCGGGTCACCCTGGCCGACGGCACCACGCTGGTGGCCAGCGGCGACCACCGCTTCCTGACCGAACGCGGCTGGAAACACGTCACCGGCAGCATGCGGGGCGCCGCCCGCCGCCCCTACCTGACCACCCGCAACCGGCTGCTCGGCACCGGCCGGTTCGCCGTCGCGCCCAAGCGCTCCACCGACTACCACCGGGGCTACCTGCACGCCCTGGTCCGCCGGCCGGCGCACCCGGGCCGCCAGGGGCGCCGGCTCGGCGACGGCGAGGCGGCCGGTGGACGCCGAGGCTTCCGGCTGCTCACCACGGAGGCGGAGGCGCTGGAGCGCGCCGAGCGGTTCCTCGCCGAGGCCGGCGTCGCGATCGAGCGGGTCGCCGGCCGGCCGGCCCGCCGGTCCACCGTCCTGCGGGTGGCGCGGCCCGCTGACGCCGACACCCTCGCCGAGCTGGTCCGACCTCCCGACGAGCCGATCGACGACTGGCGGCTCGGCTTCCTGGCCGGCGCGTTCGACGCCGGCGGCAGTTGCAGCCGGGGCGTGTTCCGCGTCGGCGTCGCCGACGACGGGAGCCGGCGGCGGGCGGCGGACGCGCTCGACAGGTTCGACTTCCGGTGGGTGCTCGACGGTCCGGGCCACCGCGACACGACCCGCCAGCTCCGGCTGACCGGCGGCCTCCCGGAGCGGCTGCGCTTCTTCCACCTGACCGACCCGGCCGTCACCCGGAAACGCTCGATCGAGGGCGCGGCGCTCAAGGGCGCGGCGCGGCTCCAGGTGACCGCCGTTGAGGACCTGGGTCTGGAGCTGCCGCTGTGGGACATCACCACAGGCACCGGCGACTTCATCGCCAACGGGGTGGTCAGCCACAACTGCTTCGCCCGCAACACGCACACCTACCTCGACCTCGACGCCGGTGCGGACTTCGACCGCCGGGTGATCGTCAAGGTCAACGCGGGTGAGCTGGTCCGACGCGAGCTGGCCGCGCCGCGCTGGCGTGGCGCGCACGTCGCCATGGGCACCAACGTGGACTGCTACCAGCGGGCCGAGGGGCGCTACCGGCTGATGCCGCCGATCCTCGAAGCGCTGCGCGACTTCGCCAACCCGTTCTCGATCCTGACCAAGGGCACCCTGCTGCTGCGCGACCTGCCCCTGCTCCGCCAGGCCGCCGAGGTCACCCGGGTCGGCCTGTCCTATTCGGTGGGTTTCGTGGACGAGACGCTCTGGCGGCTGGCCGAGCCGGGCACGCCGAGCCCACGCCGCCGGCTGGACGCGGTCCGCCGGCTGACCGACGCCGGCTTCCCGGTCGGGGTGTTGATGGCGCCGATCCTGCCCGGTCTCAGCGACGACGAGGAGTCGATCGACGCCACGGTGGCCGCGATCGCCGCCTCCGGCGCCACCGACGTCACCCCACTGGCGCTGCACCTGCGACCCGGCGCCCGGGAGTGGTACGCGCGCTGGCTGGCCCGCGAGTTTCCCCACCTGGTGCCCCGCTACCGGCAGCTCTACCAGGCCGGCGCGTACGCGCCGCAGGCCTACCAGCGGGAGGTCACCGCACGGGTGCGGATGGCGGCGCGCCGGCACGGTCTGCACCGGGGCGAGGTCGGCGACAACCGCCGGCTGCCCGAGACCCCGCCGGACACCCCGGCGGCCGAGCAACTCTCCCTTCTGTAGTAGGGAGCGGACCCGGCTGCGGGACGAGCTGACCGCCGAGTGGTGGAGCGACGGGCGTTAGGCTCGGGTGATGCGTTCCGCCCAGCAACTCCTCGCCGACTCCGCCGTCATCGCCGTGGTCGGGGCCTCCCGCGACCCGGGCAAGGCCGCGCACCGCGTACCGCTGGAGATGCAGCGACACGGTTGGCGGATCATTCCGGTGAACCCGACAGTGGACGAGTTGTTCGGCGAGAAGGCGTATCCCACGCTCGCCGACATCCCGCATCCGGTCGACCTGGTCGACGTGTTCCGCCCGGCCCGGGACGCGGTCGAGGTGGTCCGGCAGGCGGTGGCGATCGGCGCGCCGGCGGTCTGGTTGCAGCTCGGGATCGCCTCCGCCGAGGCGCGCCGGATCGCCGAGGAGGCCGGCGTCGACTACGTCGAGGACCGGTGCCTCATCGTCGAGCGGGCCGCCGCCGGCCTCTCCCGCCGCTGAGAATTCCGGTACGACGGTCGCTGGCGCTCGCCGCGTACCCTCCGGGCGTGTCTCTCTGCGGTCCAGCCCAGGGGTCGGCGGCGCCCGGCCGCGACGGGCTCCGGTCCCGCCGGCTGATCGCGCTCCTGGCGGGCGTGGCGGTGACAGTGACGACCGGCCCTGGTCTGCTCGCGCTGCAACCCGCCGTCCTCCACCGGTTCGGCGACCTGGCGTGGGTGGTGACCGGGGCGCACCTGGCGCAGCACTACTGGCGTCCCCGGCGGACCGGCCGGCTGGTCTGGCGTCCCCGGATCGTCGGACGGCACGCGACGGAGGCCGGGCTGCTGGCCCGCCGGTCCCCGGCGGGTTGGCTCGGGCTGGCCACCACCGTGGCGCTGGGGACGGTCCTGGCGGTCGCTGCGGTCTCGTTCCTGGCCGACCACTGGCGTCCGGTGGCCGCCTGGCAACCGCTGCTGCTGGCGGCCGTGTCCCTCGGGCCGGGCTGGGCCGTCTACCGGGAGGTCCGGTTCACCGGCCGGCTGGCGCTGACCGCGAGCGGCATCCGGGACGGAGGGACGTGCTACCCGTGGTCGAGGGTGCGGGCGGCCGGGCCGAACACGGACGACAGGGACGGCGGCGTGATGCTGCGTGTGGACCCCGCGGAGTTCCCCAGGCCGGTTGTCGGTGGACGCGACGTGACGGTGTCGGACGAGCGGCTACTGACCGCGATCGAACAGTTCCGGGTCGCGCCGGAGACCTTGGCGGTGGGGCTGCCGGTCACCGCGCCGGAGCCGGGCGCTCGGGGCGGCTGACCGCGCCGGCCACCGGCTCGGGGCCGAAGAGCAGGTCGAGCTGGGCGTCGAGCGCGGCCAGCGCGGTCTCCGGCGGGTAGTGGCCGCCGAGCACGTAGACCCCGAGTCCTTCCATCACGGCGAGCAGGCCGACCGCCGCGCGTTCCGGGTCCACCCGGCCGTCCGCGACGAGCGGTGACCCGGCGGCGATCTGGCCGGCGACGAACGCGAGCAGCGCGGCCGTTCCGTCGTGCAGCGCGGCGGCGACGGCGGGCCGGACCGCGGTGTACGCGAGGAAGGCGAGCGCCACCCGCCCGTCCGCCCGCCGCTCCTCGTCCAGCGGCAGCAGCGCGGCCAGCATGGCGCGGAGCAGCGCGCGGGGTGCCGGTGTCGCGCCGAGCGCCCCGACCGCCCGGCCGACCCGGGCCTCGTTGCGTTCGCTCACCACGGCCAGCGCGAACGTCATCATCTCGTCCCGGGTACGAAAGTAGTGCTGCACCATCCCGGCGCTGACGTCGGCGGCGGCGGCGACATGCCGCAGGCTGACCGCTTCCAGCCCCTGCTCGGCCGCGACCCGCATCAGCGCGTCCGCGATGAGCGCCCGGCGTTCCCGGTGGTCGACCCGCTTCGGCATGCCTCCATGGTTTCACAATGCGACTGCATTGACACGAGCGCCATTCGGCCTTTACATTGCGACTGTATTGCAAAAGAGGGGGTGCGACGGTGGGACGAGCGATCCGGCTGGCCAGACGAGTCGTGGCGTACGAGTGGGGCATGTGGCGCAGCCTCACCCGGTGGACGCTGCGCCGCCCCTACCCGGTGGCGCCGGACGCGGCCACGTTCGCCTATGTCGGCGGCGTGCAACCGATCCTGCTGGCCTTCATCGCCCTGTCCACGATCGAGATCCCGATCCTGGACGTGATCCTCCGGCACACCGTCGACTCGCCGACGATCCGGCACGCGGCGATCGGGATCGGCGTCTGGGGCGTGCTGTGGATGGTCGGGCTGCTGGCCAGCCTCCGGATCCACCCGCACGTCGTCGACGACGCCGGCCTGCGGGTGCGCAACGGCGTCTCGATCGACATCACCGTCCCGTGGGCCGCCGTGGCCGACGTGGCGGTCCGCCGCCGGTCGCTGCCGTCCAGCCGCGCGGCGCGCTACGACGAGGACGACCCGGAGGTGCTGAACCTCGGCGTCGGCAGCCAGACCGCGATCGACGTGACGCTGCGGGAGCCGCTGTCGGTGCCGCTGCCGAGCGGGCCGAGCACCGAGGTGCGGGAGATCCGGATGTACGCGGACGACCCGGCCGCGCTCGTCGACCGCGCCCGCCGGCACCTGCCCACCACTCAGCCGAAGCGGTGAGAGGGGGCCCCTTCTCTACCGGAAACGTTAAGAAGGGGCCCCGCCTTACAGCTTGTACTCCTTGAGGAGGCCGCGGGAGATGATCGTCTTCTGGATCTCCGAGGTGCCCTCGCCGATCAGCAGGAACGGCGCCTCGCGCATCAGGCGCTCGATCTCGTACTCCTTGGAGTAGCCGTAGCCGCCGTGGATGCGGAACGCCTCCTGGACCACCTCGGCGCAGTATTCCGAGGCGAGCAGCTTGGCCATGCCGGCCTCGACGTCGTTGCGCTGGCCGGCGTCCTTGAGCCGGGCCGCGTTGACCATCAACGAGTGCGCGGCCTCGATCTTCGTGCCCATCTCGGCGAGCTTGAACGCGATCGCCTGGTGTCGGGCGAGCGGCTGGCCGAACGTCTTGCGCTGCTGGGCGTACGCGACGGCCAGCTCGAACGCGCGGATCGAGATGCCGCAGGCGCGGGCGGCCACGTTGACCCGGCCCACCTCGATGCCGTCCATCATCTGGTAGAAGCCGCGGCCCACCTTCTCCTCGCCGCCGAGCACGGCGGAGGCGGGGACGGTGACGCCGTCGAGCACCATCTCGGTGGTCTCGACGCCCTTGTAGCCCATCTTGTCGATCTTGCCGGGGATGGTCAGTCCGGGCGCGGTCTCGCCGAAGCCGGGCTCCTTCTCCAGCAGGAACGTGCTCATGTTGCCGTAGACCGAGTCGGCCCCGGTGTCGGTCTTGACCAGGGTGGCCACCACCGACGAGTACGCGCCGTTGGTCAGCCACATCTTCTGCCCGTTGAGCACGTAGGTGTCGCCGTCGCGGACCGCCTTCGACTTGATCGCCGAGACGTCGGAGCCGCACTCCGGCTCCGACATGGAGAACGCGCCGCGCACCTCGCCGGTGGCCATCCTCGGCAGCAGCCGGGCCTTCTGCTCCGCCGAGCCGTGCTGGGAGATCAGGTACGCCACGATGAAGTGGGTGTTGACGATGCCGGAGATCGACATCCAGCCGCGGGACAGCTCCTCGACCACCAGCGCGTAGGTCAGCAGCGACTCGCCGAGACCGCCGAACTCCTCGTCGATGGTGAGGCCGAACAGCCCCATCTCGCGCATCCCGTCGAGGATGTCGGTGGGGTACTCGTCGGCGTGCTCCAGCCGCTGGGCGTGCGGGATGATCTCCTTGTCGGCGAACTCCCGGACGGTTTCCAGGATCGACCGCTGCACGTCGGTCAGGCCGGGCGTCTGGGCGAGTCGGGCCATCTCAGCCTCCGGGGTCGGCGCATTACTCATGGGTAACTGAACGCTCGGTCAGTATCGGCCCCGGGACCGGCCGCGCCAAGGTGACCAGTCCACACAACCGCTGTGAAAAGGTTCACCGCTGCGGGTAGCGTCCGCAAGAGAGAGGGCGGTTGACCTGCGGCAGAGGGGGCGAACGTGACCGACGAGCAGCCACCGTCGCCGTACGAGCCGCCGTCGCACGGCCAGCCGTACGGGCAGCCGCAGTACGGCCAACACCAGCCGCAGTGGGGCCACCAACCGCCGTACACCCCGCAGCCGCCCTACGGGCAGTACGGCCCACCCGGCGAACCACCCCGACCACGCGGCACCAACGTGCTCGCCGTCCTGTCGCTGGTGCTCGCGTTCGTCTTCGCCCCCGCCGGCATCGTCTGCGGTCACCTGGCCAAGCGGCAGATCCGGCAGACCGGCGAGGAGGGCGACCAGCTCGCCACCTGGGGTCTCATCCTCAGCTACGTGTTCACCGCGCTCGGCCTGGTCGCCTGCTGCGGCTGGATCGGCCTGGCCATCTGGGCCAACGCGGACAACAACGGATACTGACGCCTCAGCGGAACTGCGCCTCCCGCACGCTGTTGCCGCCGTCGACCACGAGCATCTGCCCGGTGATGTACGACGCGGCCGGCGAGCAGAGGAACGTGATCGCCGCGGCCACCTCGTCCGGCGTGCCGGGCCGCCCCACCGGGGTGCCGTGCCCCTGCTTGATCTCGGCCAGGGTGGACGCCGCGGTGTGGATGATGCCCGGCGCGACCGCGTTCACGGTGACCCCGTCGGCGATCATCTCCATCGCCAGCGCCCGGGTCAGCCCGACCACGCCGGCCTTGGCCGCCGCGTAGGCGGCCTCGGTGGGCAACGCGTTGACCGGGCCGGCGGTGGCCGCCAGGTTGACGATCCGCCCCCAACCGTGCTCCGCCATGCCGTTGATGAACGCGCGGCTGCACAGGAACGCGGTGGTCAGGTTGCGGTCGATCTCGCCGCGCCACTCGTCGTAGGTCAACTGGGCCACCGGGCGCAGCACCTCCGGGCTGGCCCGGCTCGCCAGGCCCGCGTTGTTGACCAGCACCTCGACGTCGCCGAGCTGCTCGGCCACCGCGTCGGCGAGCGCGCCCACCTCCGACTCGTCGGTGAGGTCGGCGACGAAGCCGGTGACGCCCAGCTCGCCGGCGCGCTCGTGGATCCGCCGGGTGGTCGACACGATCGCCACCCGGGCGCCCAGGTCGGCCAGCCGGCGCGCGGTCGCGTAGCCGATGCCGTCCGCGCTGCCCGCGCCGGTGACCAGCGCGACCCGGCCGTCCAGCCGCATGGAGGCGGTCTCCGGGAGCGGCTCGGCCCGGTCCTCGTCGGCGCCGCCCATTGGTTCGCCGCCACGCGGGCGGCGCACCGACCCCGGGCGGCTCATGTCCCGTCGCGACCGACCACCACGCGCGTCAAGTGCCATGCCGAGGATCCTGCCCGCTGTGGACCTTCCGGGCAATGCGGCACCCGGAAAGGGGGTCCTCCGGGTTGTTCCCGGGTGGCTACCCTGACCCGGACCACGTACCTGGAGATGATCAGATGAGCTATCCCCCACCCCCCGGTGGTTGGCCGGACCCGCAGTCCGGCCCGCCGGTCGACCCCTACGCGCCGGTCGACCCGTACGCGGGCGCGAAGTCGCCGTACCCCCAGCCCGCCGGCGACCCGTACGCGGTGCCGGCCGCCTACCCGGCCCCGGCCATGTACCCGCAGCCGGGCGCCTACCCGCCCCCGTACCCGGGTTACGCGCCGGCCAGCCGGACGAACACGCTCGCCATCGTGGCGCTGGTGCTCTCGCTCGTCGGCTTCACCTCCTGCATCACCGCGCCGATCGGCGCGATCATGGGACACGTGGCCCGCAAGCAGATCCGGGAGACCGGTGAGCAGGGCGAGGGCATGGCGAAGGCCGCGATCATCGTGGGCTGGATCCTGACCGCGCTGCTCGTCGCCGCGATCATCTTCTACATCGTGATGATCGTGATCGCGATCAACTCGGACAGCTCGTCCAGCAGCTACTGACGCGAACGGGCCGCCCCCGGCGAGGGGCGGCCCGGCGCGCGGTCACTCCGACGGCGGGGTGAACGAGGAGGTACGCGCCAGCCCGGCGGCCCGGCCCTTGGCCGCGATCACCAGCGCCATCTTGCGGGACGCCTCGTCGATCATCTCGTCGCCGAGCATCACCGCGCCGAGCTTCCCGCCCGCCTCCGAGGTGTAGTAGTCGTAGGCGTCCAGGATCAGCTCGGCGTGGTCGTAGTCGGCCTGCGCCGGCGAGTAGACCTCGTTCGCCGCGTCGATCTGGCCGGGGTGCAGCACCCACTTGCCGTCGAAGCCCAGCGCCGCCGACCGCTTGGCCACCTCGCGGAACGCGTCGGTGTCCCGGATCTGCAGGAACGGGCCGTCGATGGCCTGCTTGTCGTGCATCCGGGCGGCCATCAGGATCCGCATCAGGATGTAGTGGTAGGGATCGCCCGGGTAGTCCGGGATCAGCGCGCCGACCACAAGCGACCTCATGTTGATCGAGGCCATGAAGTCGGCCGGGCCGAAGATGATCGTCTCCACCCGGGGCGACGCCGCCGCGATGGCGTCCACGTTGACCAGCCCGGCCGCGTTCTCGATCTGCGCCTCGATGCCGATCCGGCCGACCTCCAGCCCCAGCGTCCTCTCGATCTGGGTGAGCAGCAGGTCCAGCCAGTGCACCTGCTCGGCGTTCTGCGCCTTCGGCAGCATGATGCAGTCCAGGTTCGCCCCGGCGCCCTCGACCACCTCGATGACGTCCCGGTAGGTCCACGGCGTGGTCAGGTCGTTCACCCGGACCACCCGGGTCTTGCCGGCCCAGTCGCCCTCGTTCAGCGCGGCCACGATGTTCTTGCGCGCGTCCGGCTTGGCCAGCGGCGCGACCGCGTCCTCCAGGTCCAGGAAGACCTGGTCGGCGGGGAGGCCCTGGGCCTTGCCGAGCATCTTGACGCTGGAGCCGGGTACCGCGAGGCAGGACCGGCGGGGGCGACCGACAGCGGTCATGGATGCGCTCCTTCCCGCGTCCGGCGGCAGCGCGCCGACGCGGCGGTGGATGTCGAGAACTTAACGATCCCAAAGGACGGGGCTACGCCACGGTAACCTCGTGCCGTGACCGGGGTGAATGGACCTGTGGAAGATCTCACTGAGCGTCGGATCGTGGTGCTGACCGGGGCCAGCTCGGGCATCGGGCTGGCCGCCGCCGTGGAGCTGGCCCGGCGCGGCGACCAGGTGGTGCTGGTCGGCCGGGACCCGGCCCGGCTGCGCGCCGCCGGGGAACGGGTGCGCGAGTCCTGCGGCGAGCAGCCGGAGCTGTTCCGCGCCGACTTCGCCGTACTCGACGACGTACGCGGGCTCGCCGAGCGGCTGCGCGCCAGCTACGACCGGATCGACGTGCTGGCCAACAACGCCGGCGCGATCGTGCTCGAACCGATCACCACGGTCGACGGCTTCGAGCTGAGCATGCAGGCCAACCACCTCGCCCCGTTCCTGCTCAGCAACCTGCTACGTGACCGGGTCCGGCGGATGGTGGTGACCGGCTCCGACGCGCACCGCAGCGGCGTGCTCGACCCGGACGACCTCAACGCCTCGCTGCGCCACTACCGGCCGTTCCGCGCGTACGGCACCAGCAAGCAGGCGAACATCCTGTTCACCGCCGAGGCGGCGCGACGCTGGCCGGAGCTGCCGGCGTACGTGTTCCACCCCGGTGTGGTGCGCACCCGGTTCGGCAACGAGAGCCGGATCGTGGCGCTCGGCATGCGGCTGCTGCCGTTCCGCAGCCCGGAGAAGGGCGCCGAGACGCTTGTCTGGCTCGCCCGCCAGGACCCGTCCCGGTTGACCCACGGCGGCTACTACGCCGACCGCAAGCCGCACCGGCCGCGCCCCAGGGCGGCCGACCCGACGCTGGCCGCCCGGCTCTGGGCGACCAGTGCCAAGGCGGTCGGTCTGGACGCCTGACGGGTCACCGCGACCGCCGCCGCGCTGCCACACTCGACGCCATGACGACGGGGAACGAGGTGCTGCTCGTCGCGCTTGTCGACCTGAGCGCCGACGCGGCGGCCGGCCGGCGCTACGAGGACGCCGTGCTGGCACTGCTCGACCGACACCACGGGGCGCTGGAACGGCGGCTGCGCACCGGCGACGGGCAGACCGAGGTGCACGTGATCCGGTTCGCCGCCCGCACCGGCCTCGAGGCGTTCCTGGCCGACCCCGACCGCGCCGCGCTCCGCGCCGAGCTGGGCGACGCCGCCCCGACCACCCGGGTGCTGGAGGTCCACGACGTCTGAGGCGGTCAGTGCGACACGTGCACCGGGACGCTGGTGACCACCACGCCGGGCAGCGGCCGCAACGCCGCCCGCAGCCGCTGCTCGGCCCGGCTGTGCAGCAACCGGTGCCGGCGCCGCCGCAGCACCACCTCCGGCACGATCACGGTGAGCGTCAACTCCGGGCGGGCGGTGTGCAGCGCCTCCAGATAGTGCGCCAGCGGCCCGATCACCGCCCGATAGGGCGACACGATCGTCTCCAGCCGCAGGTGGTCGCCCCAGGCCCGCCACTGTTCCCGGAACCGGTCCGCCTCCGCCTCCTCCGGCGCGATGTGCACCGCGAGCGTCGGCCGGCCCAGCGACGCCGCGTACGCCATGGCCCGCAGCGACGCCCGGTTCAGCCGGGCCACCGGCACGACCACCAGGTGCCGTACCTGCTGGGGCAGCTCCTCGCCCTCGGCGGACCCGGCCGGGCCGGGCGGCGCGTGCGGGGGCGGCGGGTGCAGCGCGAGCGCGCGGTGCACCGTGGCGTAGTGCCTGTGGATCCGCCGGAAGAGCAGCACCAGCAGCGGCACCGCGACCACCACCACCCAGGCGCCCTCGGTGAACTTGGCCACCGCGGCGGTCAGCAGCACCAGCCCGGACAGCGTCGCGCCGACCGCGTTGACCGCGAGTCGGCGACGCCACCCCCGCCCCCGGCGACGCCGCCAGTGCACCACCATCCCGGCCTGCGACAGCGTGAAGGCGAAGAAGACGCCTACCGCGTAGAGCGGGATCAGCCGCTCGGTGCGCCCGCCGAAGGCGACGAAGACCACCACGGCGGCGAGCGCCAGCGCGATCAGGCCGTTGCTGAACGCCAGCCGGTCACCCATGTGCAGGAAGCGGCGCGGCGCGTAGCCGTCCCGGGCCATGAAGAAGAGCAGCCGGGGGAAGTCGTTGAACGCGGTGTTCGCCGCCAGCAGCAGGATCAGCGCGGTGGTGGCCTGGAGGATCGCGTACCACGGGCCGGTCGGGAAGGTGACCCGGCCGAGCTGGGACAGCACTGTCTCGTCCGCCCGGGGCACCAGGCCGTCGAGGTGGATCAGCCCGACCAGGCCGGCGAAGAGGGTGACAAGCATGGCGACCATCCAGCCGAGCGTGGTGCGGGCGTTGCGCCACTCCGTCGGCCGGAACGCCGGCACCGCGTTCGACACCGCCTCGATGCCGGTCATCGACACCGCGCCGGAGGAGAACGCGCGCAGCACCAGCAGCAGGCCCAGGCCCTCCGCGGCCGGCACCGCGGGCGGCGGCACCGGCGCGAAACCCCGCCCCGCGGCCTTCGCGTACCCGACCGCCAGCACCGCCAGGACCACCACCACGAAGGCGTACGTGGGCAGCACGAAGATGTTGCCGGCGGTGCGTACGCCGCGCAGGTTGCCGGCGAGCAGCACGGCGATCACCAGCACCCCCAGCGGTACGGTCCACCGGGTGAGGCCGGGCAGCGCCGAGGTGACCGCGTGCACGCCGGCGGCCACCGACACCGACACGGTCAGCACGTAGTCGAGCATCAGCCCCGCCGCGGCGGCCAGTCCCGGCGTCCGCCCCAGGTTGTCCCCGGCGACGATGTACGAGCCGGCGCCGTGCGGGTAGGCCGGGATGGTCTGCCGGTAGGAGAGACCCACCGCGACCATCAGCACCACCAGCAGCGCGGCCAGCGGCAGGGCCAGCCCGAGCGCGGCGCCCCCGGCCAGCACCAGGACGGCGAGCATCGCCTCCGGCCCGTACGCCACGGAGCTGAGCAGGTCCGACGAGAGCACCGGCAGCGCGACCAGCTTGCGCATCCGCTCGTAGAGCACGGAGCTGCTGGCCAGCGGCGGGCCGACCAGGGTGCGGCGCAGCCGGCTCAGCGCGCGTCCGCGCCGGTCGTCGGGCAGGTGCGCGGGACCGGCGGCGATCAACTCGTCCGGCTCCGCGACGGTGAACAGGTCGATCGGCGTGAGCCGGCCGAACCGGGTCGGCTGCGGGCGGTGGTCGCGCCGGCCCAGCGTCGGGTCGACCGGCAGGTCGTCGGCGCGGCGTGGACCGTGCCAGCGCGCGCCGAGGCGGCCGAGCGCGGCCCGCTCCTCGGCGCCGAGCGGCGGGAACTCGGCCGAGGGCGTGACGACGGTGCCCTGCTCCGCCGCGTCGTCCCGGTCTGGCTCCATCCCCCGCACTGTCGCGCACGCCGGCGCGGCCGGTGACCGGTTCGGCCACAGTTCGGCCGACCGGCACCTAACCGACGGCGACCGGGTCGAGCAGGTCGAGCACGCCGGTGAGGGAGGTCAGCACCGGCCCGTGCCACTCGCGGTCGGCGTTGAACACCATGTGGCCGGCGAGGTCGGGCGCGGCCAGCCGGACGGCGCGCAGGCCCACCCGCTCCGCTCCGGTCAGCTCCTGGCTGCCGCCGTCGCCGACGTAGAGGCAGTCGGCCGGGGCGTGGCCGAGCCGGTGGCAGGCGGCCAGGTAGAGCGCCGGGTCCGGCTTGCACCGGCCGAGGCGTACCGAGAAGACCCGGGTGTCGAGCAGCGGGGCGACCGCGAGCTGGGGCAGGAACGCCGGCAGCTCGTGCGTGCAGTCGCTGACCAGCCCGGTGCGTACGCCCCGGCGGCGCAGCGCGGCGAGCACCGGCACCGCCTCCGGGCGCAGCCGGGTGTCGGCGCGGACCGCCCGGTGCCGGGAGGCGACGGCGGCGCGGACCGCCGCGTCGGAGGGGCGCACGCCGACCTGGGCGCAGACCCACCGCATGGTCGACTCGGCGTCGCCGAAGAACCCGCTGGCGCGCGCGTAGTAGCTGCCGTCGAGCACGTCGACCAGGGCCTCGGTGGAACAGCCGAGCTGCTCGGCGATGACGTCGTGGGCGGCTCCGCGCCGGACGCTCTGGGTCAGCGTGCCGAAGAAGTCGAACAGCACCGCGTGGAACCTGGGCATGGGGAGATGCTCCGGACGTCGAGGGGAGGGTCGCCGGGTCGCGCATGATCGTAACGGAGTGCTGACGTTCCGTGTCGCCGGTCGCCGTGTGAGGATTGCTCCCCGTGTCCACCGCTCCACACCGCCCGCCGCTCGACGCGCCGACCCTCGGCGCGCTCGCGCTGGCCGTCGCCGCCGTCTCGTCCTCCGCCCCGCTCATCGCGTTCGCCGCCGCGCCGGCGCTGGCCGTCGCGTTCTGGCGCAACCTGCTGTCGGCGGCGGTGCTCGGCCCGGTCGCGGTCACCCGTCGGCGGGCCGAACTCCGCGCGCTCACCGTCGGGCCGGGCCGTCGGGAGGGGCTGTTCTGCGTACTCTCCGGGGTGGCGCTGGCCGCCCACTTCGCCACCTGGATGCCGAGCGCGAAGCTCACCTCCGTCGCGGCAGCGACGGCGCTGGGAGCGACGCAGCCGGTGTGGCAGGGACTGATCGCCCGCTGGCAGGGGCGCCGGCTACCGGCGGTGACCTGGGCCGGCATCGCGGTGGCGGTGCTCGGCGCGGCGCTCGCCACCGGCGCCGACGTCGCCGTCTCCGGCCGCGCGTTCGCCGGTGACCTGCTGGCCGTGGCCGGTGGCATGTTCGCGGCCGTCTACACCGCCTTCGGCGAGCGCGCCCGGGCGAGCATCAGCACCACCACCTACACCACCGTCTGCTACGGCGTCTGCGCGGCGATCCTGCTCGTCGTCTGCCTGCTCGGCGGCGTGCGCCTGCACGGCTGGGACGGCGGGACGTGGCTGGCCATCGTCGGCCTGGTGGCCGGCGCCCAACTGCTCGGCCACTCGATGTTCAACTACGCCCTGCACCGGGTCTCCGCGACCACGGTCAGCGTGCTGATCCTGCTGGAGGCGCCCGGCGCGGCCCTGATCGGCTGGGCCTGGCTGGGCCAGTTGCCCCGGCCGCTGGCCCTGCCGGGGCTGGCGCTGCTGCTGGCCGGCGTCGCCGTGGTCGTGCTCGGCGGCGCCCGGGCCGGACGGCGCGCCGCACCCGCCGCCGTACCCGCCGACGCCGCCCCGCCGCCCGGCTGACCGGCCGGGTGGCCGGGTGGCCGGGTGGCCGGTCCGAGCGTCAGCGGCGGCGGACCCGGTGCATCCGGAACGGCTTGCGGGCGGCCCGGACCGCCGACGCCGGACGGGGCTCCTCGGCCAGCGACCCGGCCGGCAGGTCGCCGCCGGTCAGCGCCGTGCCCGCCGGGGTGAGCCGGTTGACCGCGCAACCCTCGGCGGCCCACCGCGCCACCAGCTCGGCGGCCGACCCGGAGGCGTTGAGCCGCTTCGCGGCCACCAGCGGCGCGGCGGTGTCCCACTCCTCGGTGCCGGGCCGCAGCCGGGTCACCCGCGCCGTCCAGGTGACGATGCGGCCACCGTGGTCGCCACGCAACGTCACCTCGGCCGCCTCGGCGTCGGCCAGCCCGGGCGCGGCCTGCTCACCGGGACCGGTCACCACCAGCAGCGCGCCGTCCAGCGGCAGGCACCACAACGCGGACGCCGGGCCACCGCCGAGGCCGACCCAGCACACCGCGGCCTTCTTCACCGCCTCGTCCACCAGCGGTGGCGTCACCCGCTCGTCCACCTCGTCGCTCACCCGACCATCCTCCCGCATCCCGCGCCCGTCCGGGCCGACGACCGGACCGCCCCCGGCCCGGCCTCGCCGGAGCGGGTCGGCGCCCCGGTCCTAGCGGTCCTCGCGTCTGGCCACCAAAGCCCTGCTCGGACCGCCGGTCGCCGAGTGGACACAGCGGATCGGTCATGCGCGGAGCGCCGCTACTCAGTCCCTTTGGAGCTGATAGCAGAAACGACTCAGCCGGAGGCGCATGCGCCTGCGCCCCGGGCCCGGCCCGAACAGCTTGATATCACCAACGACTCAGCTCTAAAGGCGCTGGAACCGAGTGACCTCGCCCAGCGCCCGGGTACGAGAACCAGCGCTGAACCCGAGTGGGAACAAGCCGGCGCCTGGAGCGGGAACGGCTCAGCCGATGAAGGGCGGGACGGTGATCTCACCACGCGCCACCGGCATCACCTGGCCGGACACGGTCGCGCCGACCGCCGTCCCGCCGGCGGCGGTCACGGTGCAGGCCAGCGACGACGGGCGGTTGATCTCGATGCCCTGGCGCACCGAGTACGACGTGCGGCCCTCACCCGGCAGCAGGCCGCTGGCGACCAGCCAGACGCCCAGGCCCAGGGCCGCCGAACCGGTGGCCGGGTCCTCCGGGACGCCGATGCCGGGCACGAAGACGCGGGCGTGCGCGGTTTGCGACTCGGGGTCCCAGGAGAAGAGGCTGACGTGCTCGACGCCGTACCGCTCCGCCGCCGCCGTGTTCAACCGTGCCCGGGCCACGGCGTCGGGGCGTACCGGAAGGTAGGGAAACTCCAGCCCGCACCCGGCGACCCGCGGCGGCGGGCCGGCGTGGTCGGCGGCGGTGAGGCCGGCGATCTCCAACAGCGGCTCCGGGTCGAGTTCCGGGCCGAGCGTCGGCGTGCCACCGGTAAGCGTCGCCCCGGTGCCGGTCACCTCGATCGGCAGCACGCCGGCGCCGCACTCCTGGGTGACCCTGCCCACACCGAAGACACCGCGCCGACCGGCGGTCACCGCCGCGCCCACGCTCGGGTGCCCGGCGAACGGCAACTCGTCGGTCGGGGTGAAGATCCGGGCCCGGTAGGTCGCGCCGGCCTGCGTGGGCGCCAGCACGAAGACCGTCTCGGACAGGTTGAACTCCAGCGCGAGCGCCTGCATCTGCTCGGTGGCCAGACCTTCCGCGCCGAACACCACGGCCAGCGGGTTACCGGCGAACGGGCGGTCGGTGAAGACGTCCACGATCTCGTAGGCCAAGGTCGACATGCTGTTAGAGAGTAGGCCCTTAGGCTGGTGCCCGTGAGCACGCCGAACCGGGTCTACATCGCTCGACTCGCCGGAGTCGCCGTCTTCGACCCGAACGGCGACCAGGTGGGCCGCGTCCGGGACGCGGTCGCCCGGATGCGCGCGACCCAGCGCCCGCCGGAGATCGTGGGGCTGGTCGCCGAGATGCCGATGCGGCGACGCATTTTCCTCTCCATCAACCGGATCACCTCGATCGACCCGGACGCCGTGGTGCTCGGCAGCGGCACCCTCAACCTGCGCCGCTTCGAGAAGCGCCCGAACGAGCTGCTGGTCCTGCAGGAACTGCTCGACCGGCGGGTCCAGCTCGACAGCGGGCAGGCCGGCTCGGTGGTGGACGTGGCGATGGAGCGCAGCCGGGGCGGCGAGTGGGCCCTGACCCGGGTCGCCGTGCGCGAGCAGACCAGCCGGCTCACCCGCCGCGGCCACCTGCACCAGGTCGAGTGGGACCGGGTCCGCGGCCTCGGCGTCGTCGGCGACAACCGGGGTACGGCGAACCTGCTCGCCGTGCTGGAGGACATGCGCCCCGCCGACCTGGCCAACGCGCTCCAGGACCTGCCGGACGCCCGGCGCAACGAGGTGGCCGCCGCGCTCGACGACGAGCGCCTGGCCGACGTGCTGAGCGAGCTGCCCGAGCACGACCAGGTGGAGATCCTGGCCGCGCTGGACCGGGAACGCGCCGCCGACGTGCTGGAGGAGATGGACCCGGACGACGCCGCCGACCTGCTCAACGAGCTGCCCCCGCCGGAGCAGGACGTGCTGCTCGACCTGATGGAGCCGGACGAGGCCGACCCGGTGCGCCAACTGCTGCGGTACGCCTCCGGCACCGCCGGCAGCGTGATGACCTCGGAGCCGGTGATCCTGCCGCCGGACGCCACCGTCGCCGAGGCGCTGGCCCGGATCCGCGAGGTGCAGCTCTCCCCCGCCGTGGCCGCGCAGGTCTTCGTGGCCCGCGCGCCGTTGACCACGCCGACCGGGCGCTACCTGGGTATGGTGCACTTCCAGCGGTTGCTCCGCGAACCCCCGGCCGACCTGCTCGGCGGGATCGTGGTCAACGACATCGACCCGCTCCGCACCTCGACCCCGCTGACCGAGATCACCCGCCGGATGGCCACCTACGACATGGTGGGCATGCCGGTGGTGGACCGGAGCAACCGGCTGGTCGGCGCGGTGACCGTGGACGACGTGCTGGACCACTCCCTGCCGCGTGACTGGCGGGACCGGGACGCGGCGCCGACCCCGTCCGCCACCGACGACGGGACCGGGGACGATGACTGAGCAGCGACGCGGCGAACGGCTGGACCAGCCGCGCGCGCCCCGGGGCCTGCACCTGCCCCGGATCGACGCGGACTCGTTCGGCCGCTGGGCCGAGGGCATCGCCCGGGGCATGGGCACGGCGAACTTCCTCGTCTACATGACGCTGATCCTCGCCGCCTGGTTCCTCTGGAACACGCTCGCGCCGGCGCACCTGCGCTTCGACCCGTACACGTTCACGTTCCTGACGCTTGTGCTCTCCCTGCAGGCGTCGTACGCGGCCCCGCTGATCCTGCTCGCGCAGAACCGCCAGGCGGACCGGGACCGGGTCTCGCTGGACGAGGACCGGCGGCGGGCCACCATGCAGAAGGCCGACACGGAGTACCTGGCCCGGGAGATCGCGGCGCTGCGGATCGCGATGGGGGACGTGGCGACCCGCGACTTCCTCCGCTCCGAGTTGACCCGGCTGGCCGAGGAGTTGGACGAGGCGGCCGAGCGGCGGCGCAAGCTGGAGCGGCGGCAGCAGGAACGGGTGCCCCGGCGACCCGCCGGGGAGCCGCTGGACGAGCCCCGTGACGAGTTCGACGGTGACTACGCCCACGACGGCCGGCAGGAGAGCCCGACGTAACATTGCGGGCATGTCAGCACCCGTCAGCACCGTCTCCGACGCGATCCAGGCCGCGTTGGCCACCGTCAACGACCCGGAGATCCGCCGGCCGATCACCGAACTCGGCATGGTCCGCTCGGCCGAGCGGGACGACGACGGCGTGGTCCGGGTGGAGCTGCTGCTCACCGTGGCCGGCTGCCCGCTGAAGGACAAGCTGCGGACCGACATCACCGCCGCCGTCGGCGCGGTGCCCGGGGTGAGCGGCGTCGAGATCATCTTCGGCGTGATGAGCCCGGAGCAGCGCCAGGAGCTGCAGTCGAAACTGCGCGGCGGCGGCACCGCCGAGCCGGTGATCCCGTTCGCCCAGCCCGGCTCCCGGACCCGCGTCTACGCGGTCGCCAGCGGCAAGGGTGGCGTCGGCAAGTCCAGCGTGACGGTCAACCTGGCCGCCGCGCTGGCCGCCCGAGGGTTGTCGGTGGGCGTGGTGGACGCCGACATCTACGGCCACTCGGTGCCCCGGATGCTCGGCGCCGACGGCGCGCCGACCCGGGTCGAAGACATGATCATGCCGCCGCAGTCGCACGGCGTGAAGGTCATCTCGATCGGCATGTTCACCCCCGGCAACGCGGCGGTCGTCTGGCGCGGCCCGATGCTGCACCGCGCGCTGCAGCAGTTCCTCGCCGACGTCTACTGGGGCGACCTGGACGTCCTCCTGCTCGACCTGCCGCCGGGCACCGGCGACATCGCGATCTCGGTGGCCCAGCTCCTGCCGAACGCGGAGATCCTGGTCGTCACCACCCCGCAGGCGGCCGCCGCCGAGGTGGCCGAGCGGGCCGGCGCCATCGCGCTGCAGACCCACCAGCGGGTGGTCGGTGTGATCGAGAACATGTCGTGGCTGGAGCTGCCGGACGGCACCCGGATGGAGGTCTTCGGGGCCGGCGGCGGCGCGGCGGTGGCCGAGTCGCTGACCCGTACCATTGGCGCGCAGGTGCCGGTGCTGGGGCAGATCCCGATGGACACCCGGGTCCGCGAGGGCGGCGACGCGGGCCGGCCGATCGTGCTGTCCGAGCCGGACGCGCCGGCCGCCAAGGCCATGTTCGAGGTCGCCGACCGGCTCGCGGTGCGTCGCGAGTCCCTGCTCGGCAAGCCGCTCGGCCTCAAGCCCGCCGGCCGCTAGACGCGATCCACCGCTCCCCCGCCGCCCCTTCCCGGTCCGACCGGGGAGGGGCGGTCCACGTCGTGGGCCCGGTGGGTCAGGTGGCGTCGTCGTAGGAGGGGCGGGGCGCCGGCGGGGTGGGCGCGGCGGGCGTCGCCACCGCCGGGCGCGGGGAGCCGTTGCGCAGGTCGGCCGCCTTGGCCACGTCCTTCAGCTCGTCGTGCACGCCGGTGACGTCCGAGCGCAGGTTGTCGTACATGCTCTGCAGCGGCTTCCGGATCGCCTGCTCGTCGTCCTCGCTGAGCAGGTGCTTGCGGATGAACGCCTTGGGGTGCAGATCCTCCAGCTGGATGTCGGTGCCCAGCTCGCGGCTCAGGTCGCCGGTGGCGTTCCGCGCCATGTTCCGCAGGTTGCGGACCATCCGGAGGCCGTCGTTGATCACGTTGGGCAGCCGGTCCCCGAAGATCAACAGCGCCAGGAGCAGCAGGACGCCGATCTCCCACCAGTTCAGGTTCTCGAACACTCCGGCCTCCTCGTCCGTGTCAGGGCAAGCCTACGCACGTGCGGGGGCCGTCGGGGAGGGGGTGACCGGTCCTCACTTCGCGTCCGCGGCGAGCGTCACCGACGTGTTCTGCCGCGCCGCCCCGCGCCGGTACTCCACCGTCACCACCGAACCCGGCGCGTACTTGCGCACCAGCGCCACCAGATCGGTCGGGTCGGTCATCGGATGGCCGTTCAGCCGCAGCACCACGTCCCCGGTGCGCATCCCGGCCGCCGCCGCCGGGCCGGCCGGCTCGACCGCGTTGAGGCGGACCCCGCCGCCGGTGGCGCCGGTGCCGCCCACCGAGGCGCCGATCACGGTACGCCGGGCCTTGCCGGTGCCGATGATCTCCTCGGTGACCCGCTTCGCCTGGTTGATCGGGATCGCGAAGGCGAGCCCGATGTTGCCCGCCTCCTGCCCGTCGGACACCAGCGACTTGATCGTCGAGTTCACCCCGACCACCCGGCCGCCCCCGTCCACCAGCGGGCCGCCGGAGTTGCCGTGGTTGACCGCGGCGTCGGTCTGGATCGCCGCGTAGTAGCGGGTCGGCCCGCCCGGCTCCCCCGCCTGCATGGTGCGGTCCAGCGCGCTGACGATGCCGGCGGTGACCGTGTTGGTCAGCGACAACGGCGAACCCATGGCCAGCACCGGATCGCCCACCGCGAGCGCGTCCGAGTCGCCGAACTGCACCGGGGTCAGGCCGGTGCGGGTCACCTTGATCACCGCGATGTCCGACTCCGGGTCCTGCCCGACCACGGTGCCGGCCGCGGTGCTGCCGTCGTTGAAGAGCACCGTGGCCTTGCCCGGGCCGTCCGCGACGACGTGGTCGTTGGTGACGATGTGCCCCTCGGCGCTCACCACGAAGCCGGAGCCCTCGCTGGTCCCGCCGAGGCTGGCCACCCGGATGGTGACCACGCTGGGCAGCACCCGTTCGGCGACGCCGGCCAGCGACTCGGGCTTGCGCTGGGCCAGCGCCGGAGCCTGCCCGGCCTGCGCGCCAAGCGTCGGCACGTCCCCACCGCGCAGCACGGCGTAGGTCAGGGCACTGCCGAGCGAGCCGGCCAGCAGCGCGGTGATCAGTGAGATGAGCACCACCTGACGCAGCCCCGGCCGGGTCGGCCGGTCCGGGTCGGTCACCGGCTCCGGCTCGCCCGACGCGTCGGGCGCGGCGGCCGGGACCACCACGGCCGCCGGTGCGTACGGATCCCGCCACGGGTCGGCGAGCGCGTCGGTCCACCAGGGTGACGTCGTCGAGCCCCCGGCACCCGATTGCGGCTGCCCGGGGGCCGGCCCTCCCGCCGGTGCCCCGGCTCCACCGGGCCGGCGCCAGTCCCAGCCGTCGGTCACGTCGTGCCTCCCACATCGTCCCGCTCGCCCCGCGCCGGGCGCCGGCGGAGCCGGACGACCGTGGCGCGCGGGACACGTCCAGGATTGCACGGATGCCCCGCGTGGAGTCAGGGGTTGCCGCCCGTGATCGTCCGCCGCCCGACTCGCGGCTGCGCCGCTACCGGGTCGCCTCTACGCTCACAGTGCCAACCGACCCTTCGCACCAGCCCGCCCCCGGAGGTGTCCCATCGCCATGGTCGCCGGTCACGGCAGTTCGACGGCCCAGGCGCTGCAGTTCGCCGAGTCGTACGTCACCGAGGACATCGTGCTGCGCACGGCCCGTGCGCTCGCCCACGAGGTGGGCGTGGAGGCGGTGACGCCGGGCGCCGGCGCCGCGCTGCGGTTGCTCGCCGCCGCCGGCAACGCCCGGGCGGTGGTGGAGATCGGCACCGGCACCGGGGTCAGCGGCGTGTGGCTGATGCGCGGCATGCGTCCCGACGGCGTGCTCACCACGATCGACGTGGAGGTCGAATACCAGCGCCTGGCCCGGCGGCTGTTCCAGGAGGCGGGCTTCCCGTCGGGGCGTACCCGGATCATCACCGGCCGCGCCCTGGACGTGCTGCCGCGCCTCGCGGACGGTGTCTACGACCTGGTGTTCGCGGACGCGGCGGCGAGCGGCTTCGCGGCGTACGTGGACGCCGCGCTGCGGCTGCTGCGCCCCGGCGGGGTGCTCGCGCTCAACGGGGCGCTGGCCGCCGGCCGGATCGGCGACCCGGCCGCGCGGGACGTGGAGACGGTCACCGTGCGGGAGACGATCAAGGCGATCCGCGAGTCGGAGCACTGGGTGCCCGCGCTGCTGCCGGTCGGCCACGGCCTGCTCGCCGCCGTGAAGAGCTGACCCGGGACGGTCAGCCCAGCGTCGCCAGCCAGCGCAGCAACCCGCGTACGCCCCAGCCGGTGGCGCCCTTGACCAGCTCGCCCTGCACGTCGTCGGACCAGGAGGGGGCGGACATGTCCAGGTGCGCCCAGCGGTCCCGCAGGTCGCCGGTGAACTCGCGGAGGAAGAGCGCGGCCACCACCGAGCCGGCGCCCCGGGCCGGGGAGCTGTGCAGGTCGGCGATGTCACTGGCCAGGTATTCCAGGTAGTCCTCGCCCAGCGGCATCCGCCAGGCCCGCTCGCCGGCCGCGTCGATCCCGGCCAGCAGCCCGGTCGCCAGGTCGTCGTTCTCGCTGTAGAGCGCCGCGTGCCGCTTGCCCAGCGCCACCGCGTTCGCCCCGGTCAGGGTGGCCAGGTCGACGAGCAGGTCGGGCTTCAGCTCCCGGACGGCGTACGCCATCGCGTCGGCGAGCACCAGCCGGCCCTCGGCGTCGGAGTTGGTGCTCTCGCTGGTCAGCCCGCCGTAGTGGCGGATGACGTCGCCGGGGCGGAACGCCGAGCCGCTGACCATGTTCTCGGCGAGCGGGGTCAGCGTGGTGATCCGGACCGGCAGGCGCAGCGCGGCGGCGCCCAGCGTGGCGGCGACCACGGCGGCGGCCCCGGCCATGTCCTTGCGCATCAGCTTCATGGCCGGCACCGGCTTGATCGAGATGCCGCCGGTGTCGAACGTGATGCCCTTGCCCACCAGCACCACGTGGGTGCGCGCGCCGGCCGGCCGCCAGTCCAGCTCGACCAGGCGCGGGCCCCGGGCGGAGCCGCCGCCGACGGCGAGGATGCCGCCGAAGCCCTCGTCCGCCAGCTCGCGGGGGCCGCGCACGCGCAGGTGCAGGTCGGGCCGGCCGGACGCGGCGGCGGCCACCTGGTCGGCGAACCACTCCGGGTGCTTCGTCGAGGACGGCGTGTTGGTGAGGTCGCGGGCCAGCGCGGTCATCTCGGCGGTGGTCCGGGCCGCGGCAAGCGTGTCGGCGAGCGCCTCGGGGTCGGCCACCAGCAGGTCGACCCGGGCCAGGGCGGGGCGCGGGCCGGCCTCGGTGAGGCGGAAGCGGTAGGAGCCGAGCAGCAGCCCCTCGACCAGGCCGCGCAGCGCCGCGACTCCGTCCGAAACCGAGATCGTGATCTGCGTCTCATCCTTGGCGGCACGGGCCAGCGCGGCCCCGGCGGAGCGCCAGTCCGGCTCGTCGCCTGCGCCGACGCCGAGCAGCCAGAGGCGGCTCGGGGCGGCGCCGGGGCGCAGGTGCTCGCGTACCCCGCCGACCGCGCCGGTGAGGCGGGCGGCGGGCAGCAACG
Source organism: Micromonospora sp. NPDC051300 (assembly GCF_044455315.1). Classification (NCBI taxonomy): domain Bacteria; kingdom Bacillati; phylum Actinomycetota; class Actinomycetes; order Micromonosporales; family Micromonosporaceae; genus Micromonospora; species Micromonospora sp. NPDC051300. The sequence continues at coordinate 248,073 of NZ_JBITEP010000006.1, forward strand.
CGGTCGCCTCGGCGCGCACGTCGTCGCCGGTCGGAACGGCGGTCGGCGCCAGCACGGGCGGGGCGTCCGGCCCGCCGGGACGCACGGGCAGGACGAGGGTGTCGGGCCGGGTGGACCCGCTCACCAGACGAATGGCCAGCACGCTGGAGTGTACCTCCGAAAACGATCTAAGCGGGACAGATTGCCGCTTGCCGGCCGATGAAGGCCCTGAGCCACCGGCCAAGCCGGTGGCTCAGGGTAGGACGAACCGTCCGCGCGGCGGACGCCGCGCGGACCGCTCCTCGCATCAGCCGGCGGCCGCCTTCAGCGCGTCACCCAGCGCGGTGGCCTCGTCGGGCGTCATCTCGACGACGAGCCGGCCACCACCCTCCAGCGGGACCCGCATGACGATGCCCCGACCCTCCTTGGTGACCTCCAGCGGACCGTCGCCCGTCCGCGGCTTCATCGCCGCCATGTTGTCTCCCCTCAGACCTACGCCAGGGTCGGTGGGTTGCCCCACAGCCACTTCGCCATCGCCACCCGCAAACGTCGCGGAGGCGTCGACTGACGATTTTCCCTGATGAACACCGCCGGACCCAAACCGAAGCAGCATTGATGTAACAGCATCTAGCTTATCTTGGATAGGCCTGTCACAATGTGCGGTCATGCAGGCACGGTCGGCACTCTTCGACCTGTACGGCGACCACCTCCGCGCCCGGGGTGGCCGTGCACCGGTCGCCGCCCTGGTCAAGCTGCTGGCGCCACTCGGGATAGCCCCACCGGCGGTGCGCACCGCGGTCTCCCGGATGGTTCGCCAGGGCTGGCTGGAACCCCTCCGGCTCGCCTCCGGGCCCGGATATTCGATCACCCCGAAAGCGGGCCGTCGACTGGACGAGGCGGCCTCCCGGATCTACCGGACCGGTCGGCACAGTTGGGACGGACGGTTCGATCTTCTCGTCCTCGCGGCACCCGCCTCCCGGCGGGACCGGCAACGGCTCGCCGCCAACCTCACCTTCCTCGGCTACGGCACCCTCGACGACTGCACCTGGGTGGCCACCCGCCCCGGCGAGGACGTCGACCTGCTGCTCGCCGAGGCGGGCGTGCGCTTCGAGCGGTTCACCGCCGCGCACGCCGCCGGCACCCCCGGGGCGATGGGCGTGGTCCGCCGGGCCTGGGACCTGACCGAGATCGGCCGGGCCTACGAACGCTTCGTCGCCGAGCAGAAGCCGTTGCTCTCCGGCGTCACCGTACGCAGCAGCGACGAGGAGGCGTACGCGGCCCGGTTCCGGCTCGTGCACGCGTGGCGTACCTTCCTCTTCCGGGACCCGCAGCTACCCCCGGCGCTGCTCCCGGAGCGCTGGCCGGGCACCAGCGCGGCCGGGTTCTTCGACCGCCACGCGGCCCGGCTCCGGCCGGCCGCCGACCGGTACGTCGAGCAGTGCCTCGACGCCAGCAACCGCCTCGCCCGACAGAAGGGTCGTTAGAAACGTGACCGAGCCGCTGCTCGTCGACCGCACCGACGCCGTCGTCACCCTGACGCTGAACCGCCCGACGGCGATGAACTCGTTCGACGTGGCGCTCAAGGAGGCGCTCCGGGACGTCCTGGCCGAGCTGGAGACCGACCGCTCCTGCCGGGCGGTCGTGCTGGCCGGCGCGGGCGGCTCGTTCAGCGCCGGACAGGACCTGCGGGAGCACGTGCGGACGCTGGAGTCGGCCGACGCCAAGCCGCTCGACACGGTGCGGGCGCACTACAACCCGATCGCCGCCCGGCTGGCCAACCTGCCCAAGCCGGTCGTCGCGGCGGTACGCGGGATGGCCGCCGGCGCCGGCGCGTCGCTGGCGTTCCTGGCCGACTTCCGCATCGGCGGCCCGAAGACCCGGTTCCTGATGGCGTTCGCCGGTGTCGGGCTCGCCGCCGACACCGGCGCCTCCTGGACGCTGCCCCGCCTGGTCGGCCACGCCAAGGCGGTCGAGCTGCTGATGCTCGCCGAGCCGGTCGGCGCCGAGGACGCCTGCCGGCTGGGCCTGCTCACCAAGCTGGTCGACGACGACGAGCAGGTGCTCCCGACCGCGCAGGAGTTGGCCGCCCGGCTCGCCGCCGGCCCGACCGTCGCCTACGGGGCGATCAAGCGCCAGCTCTCCATCGCCGACGCCGGCACGCTCGCCGACGCGCTGGCCGCCGAGGCGCAGGCCCAGGCGATCTGCGGGGCCACCAGCGACCACAAGGCCGCGACCATCGCCTTCGTCAACAAGCAGAAGCCGGCCTTCGAGGGCCGCTGACCGGCGTCAGGCGTCCTCCTCCGGATCCTGGTTGGCCTCGACGCCGAGCACGAACGCCTGCATGGCCAGCTCGTCGCCGGAGGGCGAGACGAACGCCGGCAGCTCACGCGGCCCCAGCTCCTGCACGTAGGACCAGAAGATCCGCACCGCCTCGGCCCGCGAGGCCGCCTCGATCGGCAGGTCGAGGCTGACCAGCCAGGTGCGCCGGGCCGGCGGCGGCCCGAGCCGGTCGGCAAGCGCCCGCCAGGCCGCCGGGTCGAGCGCGACGACCGGGCCGTCGAGCGCCGGGCCGTCGACAGGCACCGGCTCGTCGAGCGCCCGACGGGTGTACGTCACCACGAGCGCGCCCGCCGTCGCGTCGGACTGCGGATCGTCCGGGTCCTCCCGGCCCCCCACCCCGGCCCGGGCGACCCGGCCCAGCGCCACCAGCCGCAGCGGCTCCCCGACCAGCACCGCCACCCGGTCACCGGGGCGGGGGCGGGCCGCCGCCGGCAACCCGGTCAGCTCCAGCACGTCGTGGTGCACCAGCCGCTCGGCCTGGTAGCGCTCGTCGGGCAGCAGCACCGCCCAGGCGCCCGCCGTGGGGTCACCGTCGGTCGTCCCGCTCGTCCGCGGCTCGGTGTCGGTCATGCCCCAATCCCATCACGCCGCCGCGTCACCGCTCGGCCCGGTCACCGTTCACGTGGCAGTCGGCGAGGTGGTCGTCCACCATGCCGGTGGCCTGCATCAGCGCGTAGGCCGTGGTCGGGCCGACGAAGCGGAAGCCCCGCTTCTTGAGCGCCTTGGCCATCGCGGTGGACTCCCCGGTGAGCGCCGGCACCTCGGCGAACGAAACGGGGCGCGCCGGCCGGGGCGGAGGCGCGAACGACCAGAGCAGCGCCGAGAGCCCCTCGGGCAACTCCCGCGCGGCGCGGGCGTTGGCGATGGCCGCCTCGATCTTGGCCCGGTTGCGCACGATCCCGACGTCGGCCAGCAGCCGGGCCACCTCGGCCTCGCCGTAGCCGGCCACCGCCTCGATCCGGAACCCGTCGAAGGCGATTCGGAACGCCTGCCGCTTGCGCAGGATGGTCAGCCAGGACAGACCGGACTGGAACGCCTCCAGGCTCAGCCGCTCGTAGAGCGCGTCGTCACCGCGCAGCGGCCGGCCCCACTCCTCGTCGTGGTAGGCGGCGTAGTCGGGGGTGCTCGCTCCCCAGGCGCAGCGGGCGAGCCCGTCGGCGCCGATCACCAGGTCAGTCACGGCGTCCACGGTAGGTGAGGGCACCGACAGGCGCGGCTCGGCCCGTCCTCGCCCGGTGCTCAGTCTCGGCTCGGCGCCCAGTTTCCGGTCGGCGCCGGCCTCAGGGCAGGCGGCCCTGCTCGACCAGGCGGGCGAACCGCTTCAACGCCTGGGTGAGGCTGAACTTCGACCCGGGCCAGAGCACCGGCCAGGCCACCCGGCCCGCCGCCCCACCCGGCAGGTGGAACCACTCGTGCCAGACGACCTGGGTGCGACCCCGGTCCATCGGGGTGCAGCGCAGCACGCCCGGACCGCGCAGCAGCCGGCCGCAGTGCACCACCCCGACCTCGTACGGCGCGTCGACCCGGACCACCCGCATCTCGTCGCGCAGCGCGGCCGGGCCGAGCGCGGTGACCGCCTCGATCAGGCTTCCCTCGCCGCCGTCCCCCTCGACCACCCGGACCCTGGTGAACGGGATCCAGTCGGACTGCCGCTCCCACGCGGTGAGCGCCGCGAACACCCGCTCGGCCGGCGCGTCGACGATCACCGTGGCGGTGACCTCGGCGGCGCCCGGTTGGGCCGCCTCGGCGAAGCCCGCGGAGCCCTCCGCGCCGGTCACGCCGACTCCGACCGGACGGCCGGCCCGCGCTCCCGGTCGTCGGCGCCTGTCGTGGCGGCCGGTGCGGTGGCGACGGTGTCCGCCGGGGAGGTGGTGTCCTCGACCGCGGCGGCGGCCGGGGCCTCCGCCACGCCCGCCTCGGCGGCCTGCGCTCCGGACCCACCGGCGGCGGCGTCCGACGGCTCGTCGGCCCCGAAGGGGGTGGTGGTACCCGGCGCGGCGCCGGCGCGCTCGTCGGTCGACAGGCCACGGGTGGACCGGTCGGCCGGTGACTCGGGCGCCGACAGGTCGATGGTCACCGGGCCGGCGCTCGTCGGGTCGGCGTCGGGGCGGGCGGTGACGGCCTCCTCGCGCGCCCGACGCAGCGCGTCGGCGTCCTCGGTCCGCCCCTCGCGCAGCGCGGTGTTCTCGGCCTCCAGCACGCCGATCAGCTCGGACTTGTAGCCGATGTCGTAGGCCGCCCGCCGGAGCGCCACGTCGACCTGGCTCATCCGGTAGCCGCGCAGCGCGGTGTCGAACCGGACGTCCGTCACGTCCGACTCGTCGAGCGGGCGGGCGCCCGGCAGGGGCACGGACCGTCCGTCCGGCTCGGCCGGCACCAGGCCCGGATCCCGCCCGGAGACCAGCACCGTCACCCCGAACACCACTGCCGCGACGGTCAGCGCGACGACCAAGAGGAGCAGAAACTGACCCATGCAGAGATCGTGGCATGCGGGCCGGGATCGGGCGAGCCCTCCGCCGCCTCCGGTCCGCCGAACGCGGCCCCGACGGGCGGCCCCGCGGCGACCTCACCGCCCTCCGACGCCCATCGCATCGACGTGCCTCTACCTGCCTCCACCTCGTTCCCCGCCGGACGAGAGGGCGTCACCGTCGCCCCCTCCAACCTCGTGAGATGGATCTTCCAAAAACCAGGAACGGCGAAGATCTTGGTACGAAATGGCCCCCCGAGGGGCCGTTTGGTACCAAGATCTCGAAGCGGCGCCGGGGCGGGCGTGGCGGCGGGCGGCGAGCGGAGCGGGATACCGTCGGGCTCGGCTGCGGGTCGGGAACCGAGGGACCGGGCGGCGAATCCGACCCGGCCGGCGGGTGCGGGCAACCACGCCGCGGTCCGACCGACGCCGGTGACCAGCGGCGCGACGGTCGGCACGAACGTCCGGGCGGGGCGGGGAGACGAGGAGACGGGGATGACCGGGGCGTTGCGGCTCGGCGGGCGGACCTTCGCCCCGGACGAGCTGGTGGTGATGGCGATCGTGAACCGCACGCCCGACTCGTTCTTCGACCGGGGCGCCACGTTCGCGCAGGACAGCGCGTTGCGCGCGGTCGAGCGGGCGGTGACCGAGGGCGCGGAGATCGTCGACATCGGCGGGGTGAAGGCCGGTCCGGGCGACGAGGTCGACGTGACCGAGGAGATCCGGCGGACGGTCGACACCATCGCGGCGGTCCGAGCCGCCTTCCCTGACGTGGTCGTCTCGATCGACACCTGGCGCGCCGAGGTGGCGGTGGAGGCGGTGGCGGCCGGCGCGGACCTGCTCAACGACACCTGGTCGGGCGCGGATCCGGCGCTGGCCCGGGTCGCCGCCGCGACAGGTGCCGGGCTGGTCTGCTCGCACGCCGGCGGGCTGGCGCCGCGTACCCGGCCGCACCGGGCGGCCTTCGACGACGTGGTGGCCGACGTGCTCGCCACGGTCACCGGGCTGGCGGAACGGGCGGTCGGGTTGGGGGTGCGTCGGGACGGCATCCTGATCGACCCGGCGCACGACTTCGGCAAGAACACCCGGCACTCGCTGGAGATCACCCGACGGCTGGCCGAGCTGGCCGACACCGGCTGGCCGCTGCTGGTGGCGCTGTCGAACAAGGACTTCGTCGGCGAGACGCTGGACCTGCCGGTGCCCGAGCGGCTGGAGGGGACGCTTGCCGCCACCGCGGTCTCGGCCTGGCTCGGCGCCCGCGTGTTCCGCGCCCACCAGGTCCGCGAGACGCGGCGGGTGCTCGACATGGTGGCGTCGATCCGGGGTGACCGGCCGCCGGCGGCGACCCGGCGCGGGCTCGCCTAGGATTCACGTCCAGCGCAGGACGCCACGCCGCCAGGCGTAGAGGATGCCCAGCGCGACGATCGCCACGAAGACGCCCATCTCGACCACCGTGGTGGCGCCGAACCCGGGCCGGTCGAAGACGAGAGCCCAGGGGAAGAGGAACACCGCCTCCACCGCGAACAGCACGTAGAGGTAGGCGTAGACGTAGTAGCGGATCTGCATCTGGGCCCAGTCGCCGCCGACCGGGTCGAGCCCGCACTCGTACGAGGCCCGCTTGCCCCACGGCTCGGCCGGGCGGGCGGGACGTAACACCCGGTTCGCCGAGAACGCCGTTACGAAGAAGAGCACGGCGGCGATCAGCAGCAGACCGAGCGTGGCGTACGAGCCGAGATATCCGGTCACGACCGGAGCGTACCGGTCCCGTGGAGACGTCTCGGACACGTTACGAATTCGTTTCCTGGCGGGACTAGTGCCGGATGGCAACAGTCCCCGAATAATGAGAGCTTCTTGCCACGTCCCCCGGAGGACAGATGACCGGCCCCCGCGTCCGACCCGTACCGCGGGTCGCGCTCCGCCGTACCCTCGCGCTGTTCGCGCCCGCGCTGATCGCCGCGGCCGCAGCCGTCGTGGCGGTGGCGCCGGGCCTGGCCACGGCGGCCTCGTCCACCCCGGCCGGGGTGGTGCGGCTGGTCGAACCGGCCGCGCCGGGTGACCCGGGCGGCGATCCTGGCGGCGACCCGACCGAGCCGACGCCCACCGGGGACGCGACGACCACCGCGCCGGAGCCGACCACGGCCCCGCCGACGGAGGAGGCGCCGCCCCCCACCACCCCGCCGGCGCCGGCCACCACCACGGCGGCGCCCCCACCACCGACCACCGTCGCGCCGGCGCCGACCACCACCGCGCCGACCACCACCGCGCCCGCGCCGCCGCCGGTCAAGCCGCCGGTGCAGCCGCCGCCCCCACCGCGGACCCAGCCGGCCGGCGGACCGCTGGGCGTGCAGGTCTCCACGGAGGACGTGGTGCTGACGCCGGACTACTGGAACGCCGACAGCACGGTGACCACGCTGCGGGTGACGGTGACCAACACCGGCGCCCGCGCCGAGCAGGTCAGCCTCGGCTACACGCTGCCGGCCGGGCTGGCCGACGCCGGCACGCCCGGCTGCGTCGCCGCCGGCGGCGGCAACCACCGCTGCGGCGGCTGGACCGCCGAGCCGGGCGCCCGGTTCAGCGCCACCATCCGGGTCCGGGTCGCCGGTGACGCCTGGAAGACCATGCCGCTGAGCGGGTCGGTCCAGGTCACCGCCGTCGCGCCCGGGGTCGACGGCGCGGCGTACGACGACGAGGGCTTCGCGGTGCTCTTCCCGCCCGGCCCGCCGGTGCCCGGCATCTCGCTGCGGGCCGACGAGGTCCTGTTCGACATCAGCGGCGCGCCGAGCACGCTCACCGTGCGGCTGGGCAACACCGGCGAGGTGGACGCCACCGGCCGGGTGGAGGTGCTCCTTCCCGCCGGGGTGACGGCGAGCGGCGACGGCTGCGTGGCGGCGGCCCCGGACCGGACCCGGTGCGAGATCGGCCCGCTGCCGGCCGGCCGGACCGCGACGCTGCGCCTGCCGGTGACCGCGTCGGCGGAGGCCCAGCGGATGGCGCCGCTCGCCGGCGCGGTGATCGGCCGTCTGGACCCGCGCAGCGGGCACGAGCGGCAGGTCCAGATGAGCTTCCGGATCAGCGCGGCGGCGGCCGGGTCCACCCCGGCGGCCGGGGCGCCCGCCCCGACCGGGTCGCAGGGCGTGCTGGCCTCGTCGGCCCGCTCCGACGACGACGACACCTCGTCGCGGCGGATGGCGATCGCGCTGATCGTCCTGTCGGGTCTGCTCGTGGTGTTCGCGCTGGCGGTGGCCACCCGTTCGCTGCGGCGCCGCAGCGACATCACCGTGACGGGCCCGACCACGGACCGCTGACCGCCCGGTCGGGGTGACCTGGATTACGGGCCGGGGCACTAAAGCCCGCAAAGTGGGGCATACACCGGCCGAATCGAGTCTCACACGTCGGACCTCCACCAAGGCCGCCCTAACCGTCCGACGTAGGCTCTGACGTGAGAAACGGAGCGGGCCGTGCCGGCGAGGGCGACGGCGCTCAGCGAAGCGAGGTGCGGGAGTGACCAAGCAGATCCGTCAACTGGACCGGGTGGTCATCCGGTTCGCCGGTGACTCCGGCGACGGCATGCAGCTCACCGGCGACCGGTTCACCTCGGAGACGGCGCAGTTGGGCAACGACATCTCGACGTTGCCCAACTTCCCGGCCGAGATCCGCGCCCCCGCCGGCACGCTCCCGGGCGTGTCGAGCTTCCAGGTGCACTTCGCCGACTACGACATCCTGACGCCCGGTGACGCCCCGAACGTGCTGGTGGCGATGAACCCGGCGGCGCTCAAGGCCAACCTGACCGACCTGCCGCGCGGCGCGGACATCATCGTCAACACCGACGAGTTCACCCGGCGCAACCTGGCCAAGGTCGGCTACGCGAGCAGCCCGCTGGACGACGACTCGCTCGCCGGCTACGCGGTGCACCCGGTCGCGCTCACCTCGATGACTGTCGGCGCGCTGGCCGAGCACGAGGTGTCCAAGAAGGATGCCGAGCGGGCCAAGAACATGTTCGCGCTCGGGCTGCTGAGCTGGATGTACTCCCGGCCGTACGAGTCGACGCTGCGGTTCCTGGAGCGCAAGTTCGCGGCCCGGCCGGAGCTGGTGGCGGCGAACGTGGCCGCCTTCCGGGCCGGCTGGAACTTCGGCGAGACGACCGAGGACTTCTCGGTCCGCTACGAGGTCAAGCCGGCCAAGATGCTGCCGGGCACCTACCGCAACATCACCGGCAACGCGGCCCTGTCGCTGGGCCTGGTGGCCGCCGGGGTCCGGTCCGGGCTGCCGGTGTTCCTCGGCGCCTACCCGATCACCCCGGCGTCGGACATCCTGCACGAGCTGAGCCGGCACAAGAAGCTCGGCGTGGTCACCATGCAGGCCGAGGACGAGATCGCCGCGGTCGGCGCGGCGCTCGGCGCGTCGTACGGCGGCGCGCTCGGCGTGACCACCACCAGCGGTCCGGGCGTGGCGCTGAAGAGCGAGACGATCTCCCTGGCGGTGGCGCTGGAGCTGCCGCTGGTCATCGTGGACGTGCAGCGGGCCGGCCCGTCCACCGGCATGCCCACCAAGACCGAGCAGGCCGACCTGAACATGGCCCTGTACGGCCGGCACGGCGAGGCCCCGGTCGCGGTGATCGCGCCGAAGTCGCCGTCGGACTGCTTCCACGCCGCGCTGGAGGCGGCCCGGATCGCGCTGACCTACCGCACCCCGGTCATCCTGCTGTCCGACAACTACGTGGCGAACGGCTCCGAGCCGTGGCTGCTGCCGGACGTGGACTCCCTGCCCGACCTGCGGGTCGAGTTCGCCACCCGGCCCAACGGCGAGGACGGCACCACCTTCCTGCCCTACCTGCGCGACCCGCAGACGCTGGCCCGCCCGTGGGCGGTGCCGGGCACCCCGGGGCTGGAGCACCGGATCGGCGGCCTGGAGAAGGCCGACAAGACCGGCGACATCTCGTACGACCCGACGAACCACGACTTCATGGTGCGCACCCGGGCGGCCCGGATCGAGACGATCCCGGTGCCGGACGTCGAGGTCGAGGACCCGGACGGCGACGCCCGGGTGCTGGTGCTCGGCTGGGGCTCGACGTACGGCCCGATCGGCGCCGCCTGCCGGGGGTTGCGGCAGCGCGGGCTCCCGGTGGCCCAGGCGCACCTGCGCCACCTGGCCCCGATGCCGGCCAACCTCGGCGAGGTGCTGCGCGCCTACGACAGGGTGGTCGTCCCGGAGATGAACCTCGGCCAGCTCGCGCACGTGATCCGGGCGCGCTACCTGGTCGACGCGATCGGCTACAACCAGGTCCGCGGCCTGCCGTTCACCGCCGCCGAGCTGGAGACGATGCTGGAAGAGGTCCTGAAGAATGTCTGAGCCCGTCGCCCTGAAGCTCACCGCCAAGGACTTCAAGTCCGACCAGGAGGTGCGCTGGTGCCCCGGCTGCGGCGACTACGCCATCCTGGCGGCCGTGCAGGGCTTCATGCCGGAGCTGAACATCGCCCGGGAGAACACCGTCTTCATCTCGGGCATCGGCTGCTCGTCGCGCTTCCCGTACTACATGAACACGTACGGCATGCACTCGATCCACGGTCGCGCGCCGGCGATCGCCACCGGCCTGGCGGTGTCCCGCCCGGACCTGTCCGTCTGGGTGGTCACCGGTGACGGTGACGCGCTCTCGATCGGCGGCAACCACCTGATCCACGCGCTGCGCCGCAACGTCAACCTGAAGATCCTGCTGTTCAACAACCGGATCTACGGGCTGACCAAGGGCCAGTACTCGCCGACGTCCGAGGTCGGGAAGATCACCAAGTCGACCCCGGCCGGTTCGGCGGACGCCCCGTTCAACCCGCTGTCGCTGGCGCTCGGCGCGGAGGCCACGTTCGTGGCCCGGACGCTCGACTCGGACCGCAAGCACCTCCAGTCGGTGCTGCGGGCCGCCGCCGAGCACAAGGGCTCCGCGTTCGTGGAGATCTACCAGAACTGCAACATCTTCAACGACGGCGCGTTCGAGCCGCTGAAGGAGCCGGCCACCCGGGACGACTTCCTGATCCGGCTGGAGCACGGGCGGCCGATCACGTTCGGGTCCGACGGGCAGTTCTGCGTGGTCCACCCACCGGGCGGCTTCGGGTTGGAGGTCCGGGAGACCGCGACCACCCCGGCGGAGGAGATCGTGGTGCACGACGCGACGGTCGCCGACCCGGCGTACGCGTTCGCGCTGTCCCGGCTGCCCGGGCTCGACCTGCGCAACACCCCGCTCGGGGTGTTGCGCGCGGTGGAGCGCCCCGCGTACGACACGGTGGTGCAGGAGCAGGTGGCGGCGGCGCGGGCCGGCGTCGACCAGACCCCGGAGCAGCAGCTCTCGGCGCTGCTCGGCAGCGGCGACACCTGGACGATCCTCTGATCCGCCGCTGATCCCGCTACGGCGAGGGCGGGCCGTTCCGAGTCGGAACGGCCCGCCCTCTCCGGTCTCAGACCCCGGCGGCTACCGGCGACCACAGCTCGTCGATGGCCCGCTCGGCGGCGGCGAGGCTCGCCTGGTGCAGCGGGATCAGCTCGGCCATGGCCGGGTTGACCGGCGCGAGGGTCAGCTCGGCGGAGATGAACCGCGGCTCCAGGCCGGTGCGCGACAGCCCGTGCGGCAGCCAGGGCTCGGCGTGGTCCCAGCCCTCGCGCGGGGTGCCGGCGCCGTAGCCGCCGCCCCGGGTGCCGAACACGACGAACTCGCGTCCGCCGAGCAGCCCGGCGCCGGTCTCCGGGTCGAGCGCGAGACCGGGGGCGATCAGGTGGTCGACCCATGCCTTGACGCTGCTCGGCGGCCCGAAGTTGTAGAGGGGCAGGCCGAGCAGGACGGTGTCGGCGCTCTTCACCTCGGCCACCAGTTCCTCGGTCAGCTGCCAGGACGCGCGCTGCGCCGGGGTGTGCTGCTCGGGCGGGATCGCCCGGGCGAGGCCGCCGGCCGTGTCGAGGTGCGGCAGCGGGTCCTGGCCGAGGTCCCGGTAGGTGACCGTGCCGCCCGGGTGGGCGGCACGCCAGGCGGCGGCCGCGCGGGCGGTGAGCCGACGGCTGACCGACGCGTCGCCGGTGATGCTCGAGTCGATGTGCAGCAGGTGTGCCATTGGTTACTCCTCCATAGATGGTTCGTGCAGCACCAACTATTTATAGCAGGGCGATGTTCCGTGGTCCGCGTAGACTGGGTCACATGTCAACCGGGCCCGCCGAGTCGGAGCGACGGTCCGGGCCACTGCTGCAACACCTGGCCCGGCGGATGCTGCTGCGCTCGGAGTCGGCCCTGACGCCGCTCGGGCTGCGCCCCCGGCACCTGGTGGCGCTCACCGTGCTGCGCGACTCGGACGGCATCAGCCAGCAGGGGCTGGCCGGCACGCTCCAGATCGACGGCACCAACGTGGTCGGGCTGCTCAACGACCTGGAGGCGGCCGGCCTGGTGGAACGGCGCCGTTCGCCGGCGGACCGCCGCCGGCACGTGGTCAGCCTGACCGCGGCCGGCGCGAAACGGCTCGGTCAGGCGGAGTGCGCGCTCGCCGACGCCGAGGCCGACGTGCTCGGCGCGCTCTCCCCCGACGAGCGGGACCAGCTCTACGACCTGCTGCGGCGGGCCAGCCAGGGCTGCGCCCCGACCTGCACCGAGGCGGTCCCGCCCCCCTGCTGAGGCGGGTGGACGGGGCCCTCGCCGGACGCCTCCGGTGGAGGCGGGGAGGCAGCCCGCCGGTCAGACGGTGGTGGTCGCCTGCGGCCGGTCGTCCCGGACGTGGACCAGCATGTCGCCGGTCTCGATCGTCGCGGCGGCCCGGTCGTTCAACGTGACCACCTTGCCCCGGCGCACCAGCGCGATCACCAGCGACTCCAGCTCACGCGGCGAGCGGCCCACCTCGCTGCGCTCGGCCGAGCGCATCGCCAGCGCCATGCCCTGGCCGGGGGTGAGCAGGTCCTCCACCACGTCGATCAGCGGCGGGGCCGAGGTGGAGAGGCCGAGCAGCCGGCCGGCGGTCGCCGAGGAGACGATCACGTGGTGTGCCCCGCTCTGCTTGAGCAGCGGCGCGTTCTCCGCCTCCCGGACCGCCGCGATGATCCGCACCTGGCCGGCGGTGAGCTGCCGGACGGTGAGCGCCACCAGCACCGACGCGTCGTCGCTGTCGGTCGCGATGATGACCGCCTTGGCGGTGCGGATGTGCGCCTCCTCCAGCACCGACGAGCGGGTCGCCGAGCCCTCGATCGTCACCAGGCCGTTGGAGGTGGCCTGCCGCAACGCCGCCCCGCTCCGCTCGACCACGACGATCTTGGACTTGTCCGCCCCGTTCTCCAGCAGCGCGGAGACCGCGCTGCGGCCCTTGGTGCCGTAGCCGCAGATGATGACGTGGTCCTTCACGGTTCTCCTCCACCGCGACAGGCGACGGCCGGTCCGGTACTGCTCGGTCAGGACTTCCAGGGTGGTGCCGACCAGGATGATCAGGAAGAGCACCCGGGCCGGGGTGATGAAGAGGACGTTGATCAGGCGCGCCGAGGGGCTGGCCGGGGTGATGTCGCCGTAGCCGGTGGTGGAGAGCGAGACCACCGTGTAGTAGAAGCAGTCGAGGAGGGTCAGCCCGTCCTCGTTGACGTCGCGGTAGCCGTCGCGGTCGAGCCAGACCACGAAGACGGTGGCGAAGACCAGGCCCAGGGCGGCGAGCAGGCGCAGGCTCAGCGCGCTCAGCGGGCCACGCCGCTGCGCGGGAAAATGGATCACCGTCGGTCCCGATCCGCCACCGTCGCCTGCACGCCCTCAAGATAGCGGGTACGCACCGAGCCGGCCGGACGGGCCGGGGAGCGACCCCCGCCCCCACGAGCGGTAAGGATCCCGTCACATCCGTCGACCTCTCGGCGGGCGAGACTCAGATCCCACCGATCGTGACGAGGGAGAGTCGGATGCGTACACGTGCGGCACTGACCACGCTCAGCGTGGTCCTCGGGATGGCGCTGGTCGGCGCGTCTCCCGCGGTGGCGGGTCGGCCCGGGGACCGGCCGGGAACGACCTGGCCGACCCGACCGAAGCCCACCGCCGTCCCGTCGCCGACCGTCTCCCCCCGGCCGACCGTCTCGCCGACGCCCACCGTGCGGCCGACGCCGAGCCCCACCGCGTCCCCGACGCCCACCGTGCCCCCGACGCCGACCGGCACGCCGTCGCCGACGGGTTCGCCGACGTCGACCGGCACGCCGTCGCCGATGCCGACGGCCAAGCGGACCGCCGTCGTGCTGCCGGCGCTCGTGGCGGGCCGTGGCAGCTCGGCGCACGACGTCAACGCCGCCGGGGTGGCGGTCGGGGCGGCGGAGCTGGCCACCGGTTACTGGCACGCGGTTCGCTGGGTGGACGGCCGGATCGAGGACCTGGGCACGCTCGGCGGCCCGAACAGTCAGGCCGAGGCGATCGACGACCAGGGCCGCATCGTCGGCACCGCCCAGGCCACGGACGGCAGCAGCCACGCCGTGAGCTGGGTGAACGGCAGGATCCAGGATCTCGGGCTGACCGGTGGCATCTTCTCGATCGCGTTCGACACGGCCGGGGACCGGGTGGTCGGCGTCTACCACGTCACCGACAGCTTCTCCGGCCGGCGGGCGTTCGTGCGGACCGGGAACACCGAGATCACGATCGACGCGCCCCGGGGTGCGACTGCCGCCGCGGTCAACGAGACCGGCACGGTCGCCGGCACCTACGGCTTCAAGGACTGGACCGATCCCCCGTTCGTCAACCAGGCGTTCGTCTGGCGCGACGGGGTCCTCCGACCGCTCGGCACCCTGGGCGGTCCCACAAGCGTCGCGAACGGCATCAACGATCTCGGTCAGGTGGTCGGCGCCAGTGACACGGCGGACGGCCGGTTCGCCGCGTTCTTCTGGGACGGTTCGGCGATGCGCCGGCTGGCCAGCAGCTCGACCTCCCCGACGGCACAGGCCGTGAACGACTCGGGCCTGGTGATCGGCTCCGACGGCGCCGGCGGCCGGGCGATGATCTGGCCGACGCCGACGGCCGGCTCGCAGTTGCTCCCGCTGCCGGCCGGGGCGGTGGGCAGCGTGGCGATCAATGTCAACGACGCCGGTCTGGTCATCGGCGAGGCGCACTTCCTCGCACCGAGCTTCCACAGCAGCGCCGTCCTCTGGCGCTGACCGCCACCGGCCCGGTCGGCACCACGCGGGGCGACCGGGCCGGTCCGCGCCGCCCGGACGGGGCATGATGGGTAGCGTCGGCGAACGGCGACCGCGAGGGAGGCCGGCATGTCGTTGCTGCGACGGGTGATCGGCGGGGTGCTGCGGCGGATCCGCCTGCGTCAGGGCCGCACGCTGCGCGAGGTGGCGCAGGTGGCCGGCGTCTCCCTGCCCTACCTGTCCGAGGTCGAGCGCGGCCGCAAGGAGGCCTCCTCCGAGGTGCTGGCCGCGATCTGCCGGGCGCTCGGCATCCACCTCGCCGACCTGCTGGAGGAGGCGCGCGACGAGCTGCGGCGGGAGCGGCCCACGCCGGTCGGCTCCGGGGTTCCGCTGGCCCGGCTCGACCGGGTGCCCGCCGCCCGCAGCGGCCCGCAGCTCCGGGTCGGCCCGCCCCGGCTGCACGCCACCCGCCGCCCGGCCGGCCCGCAGGCGCCGCACGTCGCCCGCCCGTTCGCCGCGCCGCCTCCCGCCCGCCCGGTCCGCCCGACCCCGCTGGCGGGCGGCGGGCTGCGCCCGGTGGGCCCGGTCCCCGCACCGCTCGGCCACGGCACGGCGGAGCTGATCGGCTCCGGCACCCGGATCTGGTTGATCCCGTCGCCGGCCGCGCGCCCGCGCCCGCGTACCTCACCGACGCTGGCCCGGCGACGGGCCCGGGCGGCCCGACGGCGCCCGGTCGCGGCGTAGCGCGGGGCCGACCCGGGCTTATGCCGAGGGCGAATCTGCCCGGGGCAGAAAACCTGGCCCGGTGGGTGCGCCCGGCGGACGCTGGAGACCGCCGGCTCGCCGGGCGGGTCCCCGCCCACCGGCGTTACGGAGGTGGGCGGTCATGGGTGGCGTCTGGATGCGCGACGAGGGGCAGCCGACCTTCGGCGACCAGGTCTTCGAGCGGCTGCTCAAGGAACGGATCATCTTCCTCGGCACCGAGGTCACCGATGCATCGGCAAACCAGATCTGTGCGCAGATCCTGCTGCTCGCCGCCGAGGACCCGGAGCGGGACATCTTCCTCTACATCAACTCGCCGGGCGGCTCGGTCAGCGCCGGGATGGCCGTCTACGACACCATGCGGTACGTGCGGAACGACGTGGCGACGCTGGCGCTGGGGATGGCCGGCTCGATGGGGCAGTTCCTGCTCTGCTCCGGGGCGGCGGGCAAGCGGTTCGCGCTGCCGCACTCGCGGATCATGATGCACCAGCCCTCCGGCGGGTTCGGCGGCACGGTCGCCGACATCACCATCCAGGCCGAGAACATGCTGCACGTGAAGCGCACCATGCAGGAGCTGATCGCCGAGCACAGCGGGCACACGCTGGAGGAGATCCAGCGCGACTGGGACCGGGACCGCTGGTTCACCGCCGAGGAGGCCCGCGACTACGGCCTGGTCGACCAGGTGCTCTCCCGGGTCGACCAGCTCGCCGCCTGAGCGGGTGCGGCCCGGCCGGCGTCGATGCCGGCCGGGCCGCCCGCGCCGGTCAGGGGTAGCTGACCACCGGGCTGGTGCCGTACGAGCCGACGACCGGGGTGCCGACCTCGTTGATCGTGCGCTCGATCCCGCCGCTGCCGTTGAGGAACACGGTGACCGCGTCGTGGAACCGCACCCCGGCCCGGCGCGGCGCCTCGATCGCCCGGTCGCAGCGGATGTCCACGCCCTGGTTGAAGTAGGCGTAGACGCCCAGCCCCCACGCCTCGTGCGTGCGGACGTGCGGGGCCACCTTGTAGGAGGCCCAGCCGTCGCCGGTCGGGCTGCGCCAGGCCGCCTGGCTGGGCGGGTCGTAGGGCAGCTCGCTCTGGTAGAACACGGTCCGCCCGCGCTCGCCGTTCCAGATCGTCTGCCAGCGCTGGTAGTGCTCGACGAAGAGCCCGTACGCGGTCACGTCGTCGCCGTTGACGACCACACCGGTGTCGGCGGTGTTGACGGTCCAGCCGATGGTGCCCGGGTTGCCGTGGTCGCCCCGCCAGGCCCAGATGTTGTCGATGAGCGTGTGCCTGCTGTTCACCACCAGGCTGGTCACCGCGCGCCCGGCGTACGGGCCGCCGATGCGGAAGAAGACGTCCTGGAGCGAGGTCGGGTTCGTGGCGTGCGAGCGGTGGCAGCGCCCCGCGCCGACCTCGACGAGCACCTCCGACTCGACCGTACCGGCGTCGACGAGCACGCCGGCGATCCGTACCCCGTCGACGTCCTCGATCCGCAGCGCCGCGTCGCCCGTGGTGGGCACGAGGCTGGGCATGCCGAGGCCGAGCACGACGGTGTTCGGCCGGCGGACCCGCAGCGCCCGGTCGAGCCGGTAGACGCCGGGGGTGAGCAGCAGGTGCCGGCCCCGGGCGAGTTCGGTGTTGATCCGCTTCGCCGAGTCGGTGGGCCGGGCGAGGTAGAAGTCGGACAGCGGCAGCGAGGGCGTCGGCGCGCCGCCGGCGGCCCAGGTGGTGCCGGCGGTGTCGCGGCGCAGCCTCGGCACCGCGACCCGCCAGCGGCCCGCGCCGTCGACGAAGAGGTACGGCTTCTCCCGCACCACCGGGCTGGTCGGCAGCGTGGTGTACGGCGGGTCGGGGAAGCCCTGCGCGGGCGCGCCGATCACGCCGGAGAAGACCTGGTTCCACACCCCGTTGGTCCAGTCGCCACCGAGTTCGCTGTCCCGGGTGAGCCACTGCTGCTGGGAGCCGTTGATGGTGATGCCGTCCACCTTGGAGTCGGCGATGAACCCGCCGCTGGAGTAGCCGCCGTTGCCGGGTTCCAGCCAGAGGATGCCCTTGACGTGCACCCGGCGCATCGGCGACGCCTGGGAGACGGCCCACTGGTTCGACCAGTCGGTGGGGGTGACGGCGAGGTTCTCCGCCGAGCGCCAGAAGTTGGTGAGCGCGGAGATGCCGGCCGGCGAGTTCGGGTCGGGCTGGCCGACCACCCGGACCGCGCCGTGGATCTCCACGTCGTCGGGGTGGGCGCCGAGGCCGGCGAGGGTGGTGTAGTAGCCGAGCCGGGCGTCGACCTCGTAGCGGCCGGGCTTGAACAGCACGGCGTAGCGGTCGAGGCCCATCTCGTTGTGCTCCTGGGCGGTGAAGATCCGGTCCAGGGTGGACTGGATCTCCGCGACCGGGGTGCTCGGGTCGTAGACGAAGACGTTCGGGCCGAAGTCGGGCTCGTGGTCGGGCCGCGCGGCCGGGGACGCGGCGGCGGCGCCGGCCGGGAGGCCGAGGGCGGTGAGCGAGGCCGCCGAGGCGGTGAGGGTGAGGAAGCGGCGGCGGGAGGGGTCGGGTGATCGCATCTGCCTGCCTGTTCGGTGAGGGTACGGAGAGCGCTCTCTGAGCCGTTCCTACCGCACGGCCGTCGATCCCACCAGACCTCCTGGTTCCGGAACCGGGAAGCAACGCGGCATCTTCCTGGTTGCCCCGGGAGACAGTTGATTGCTCAACCACAGGGAGCGCGCATTTCCATCGCCGTCACCGGGGCCACCGGCCAGCTCGGCCGCCTGATCGTCACCGCGCTGCTCGACCGCGGCGTACCGGCCGGGGAGATCGTGGCGCTCGGCCGCGACACCGACCGGCTCGCCGACCTCGCCGGCCGGGGCGTCGTCACCAGGCGGGCCGACTACGACGACCCCGACTCGCTCCGTGCCGCCCTCGCCGGGGTGGACAAGCTCATGTTCGTCTCCGGCAGCGAGGTCGGCCGGCGCCGGCCCCAGCACGCCAACGTGGTCACCGCCGCCAGGGCGGCGGGCGTCGGGCTGGTGGTCTACACCAGCATCGCCCACGCCGACACCGCCGGCATGCGGCTCGCCGCCGAGCACCGGGACACCGAGGGGTACGTCCGCGACGCCGGCCTGCCGTACGTGTTCCTGCGCAACAGCTGGTACCTGGAGAACTACACCGGCCAGCTCGACGCGTACCGGAAGCAGGGGGTGACCGGCGCGGCGGGCGACGGACGGGTCAGCGCCGCCACCCGCGCGGACTACGCCGAGGCCGCCGCCGTGGTGCTCACCGGCGACGGCCACACCGACCGGGTGTACGAGCTGGGCGGCGCGCCGTTCACGCTCACCGAGCTGGCCGCCGAGGTCGCCCGGCAGACCGGCGAGCCGGTCGGCTACACCGACCTGCCGGTGGACCGCTACGCCGAGCTGCTGGTCGCCGCCGGCCTGCCCGAGGGGTACGCGGCCGTGCTGGCCGACAGCGACAGCGGTCTCGCCCGGGGCGAGCTGGAGGTCGGCGACGACCTCGCCAGGCTGCTCGGCCGCGCCCCGACCACGCCAGCCGAGGCGATCCGCGCCGCGCTCTGACGAGCCGCGCCTGACCGCCCCGCCCGGCGGTCAGGCGCGCTCGGCGCGCTGTTTCACGAGGTCGTCGACAAGGGTCTCGACATAGTCGGCGGTCTCCTCCCAGCGGGTCACCGCGACGCTGCGGATGCCCATCGCCTTCACCGGGTAGTCGTTGCCGCCCACGTCGAGCCGGTCCCCCACGAAGAGCACGTTGTCGATCTTCAGGTCGAGGTGCTCCAGCAGCTTCCGCATGCCGTACGCCTTATCCACGCCCTTGCGCGTCACGTCGATCGAGGTCGAGCCGCCGCCGCGGACCTCCAGGTCGGGCAGCTTCGCGGCGACCGCGTCCCGCAGCTTCTTCTTCTTGCTCCCGTCCGGGTCCCAGCCGTACTTCTCCGCCGGCGGGGCGGACTGCCCCAGCGCGGAGAACGTGATCTGGCTGCCCCGGTCCTCGACGATGTCGCCCCAGGTCCTCGACTCCCACAGCCCGAGCGCCTGCGCCGACTCGGTGAGCGCGGCAACCACCCGGGCCTTGTCCGCCTCGCTCAGGTCCTCCGCGTAGACCAGCCGCCAGTCACCGGCCGACCAACGGTAGTAGCGGGTGCCGCAGGTCGGCATCAGGTGCAGCCGGTCACGCTGCTCCTCAGTGAGGTCGAGATGGGCCAGCACCTGCGACTGGAACTGCTCGAACCGGCCACCGGAGATGATCAACACATCCACCTCGGTGAGGAGATGACCGAGCAGGTCGGCCATCCGACGATCGATCTGGGACTTGGAAATCGCCAGGGTGTCGTCGAGGTCGAACGCCACCACTCGAAGATCGTTCACGAATACCTCATGTGTCGTCGCGGGCCGGCCGGGACTAGCAGGGTACCGGTGTGGGCTGGCACCTCTCTGAGCGCCCGCGAACCGGGCCTGTCGACGGAGGGTAACAAGCCGACCCACGCGACGGCCCGGAAAGCTGTCGACACCCGCCACGTCGACGCCGATCGGCGCGCGATCCACCTGGCGGTCGGCCTAGGCTTTTCCGATGGCGAAGATCCTCGTCACCGGGATGTCCGGCGCCGGCAAGTCGACAGCGCTGCGGGCGCTGGCCGCGCGCGGTCACCGCGCCGTCGACACCGACACCGACCGCTGGAGCCGCTGGGAGACGCTGCCCGACGGCTCCACCGACTGGGTGTGGCGCGAGGACGCCGTCGCCGCGCTGCTGGACGGGCACCACACCGGCCACCTCTTCGTGGCCGGCTGCAAGAGCAACCAGGGCCGGCTCTATCCACGCTTCGACCAGGTGGTGCTGCTCAGCGCCCCGGCCGAGGTGCTGCTCGCGCGCGTCGCCGCCCGCACCGACAACCCGTACGGCAGGCGCGCCGACGAACGCGCCGAGATCCTGCGGAACCTGGCCGAGGTCGAACCACTGCTGCGGGCGACCGCCACCGCCGAGATCGACGCCACCGCGCCCGTCGGGGCGGTCGTCGGACACCTGGAACGCCTAGCCTGTGCGGATGTTCGACTCAGCGCTGGTCAACCTCTACACCTCCGACATCGAGGCGGGCATCCGCTTCTACCGTGACCTGCTCGGCTTCACCGAGACGTTCCGGACCCCCGCCGAGGGCGTCCCGGCGCACGTCGAACTCCGGCTCGGCGGGTTCACCGTCGGGTTGGGCACGGTCGAGGCGGCCCGCCGGGCGCACGGCGTGACGGCCGAACCGGGACGACCCGCCATGGCGATGGTGATCTGGACGCCCGACGTCGACACGGCCTTCGCGCGGCTGACCGCCGCCGGCGTACCGGCGGTCCGGCCACCGCACGACTCCGGCAACGGCAACCGCAACGCGCTGCTCCGCGACCCGGACGGCAACCTCGTGGAGATCGTCGCGAAAATCTCGTGACGGTCCCGCATCGCGCAGTCGTCCGTGTACCGCCTCACGCCGGCAGCGTGCAGGTCCCGCCCGCCAGAGCCGACATCGCGCCACGGAAACGCGACCACTCCTCGTAACCTCCGGTCGCCGCGACGTCCGCCGTCACCCGGTCCAACTGCTCCTGGGTGACAGCGTCGGGCAACCCGCGGACGGCGCTGACGTACCGCGGACCCCGCACCGCGATCGGCCGCCACGCCGCCTCGACCTCGCGCCACTCCGGGCGCAGCCCCTCCGGCACCTCCCGCGACAGCAGTCGGCGCATCGTCTCGTTCTCCTGCGCCCACTGCTGGCCGAGAATCGACACCAGTTGATCGCGCGACATCCTCCCGCGATCGTCCACACGCAACGCGTCGTCCCCGGTCGCTCGCGTGCTCGAGATGGCGTCGCAGGCCGCGAGCACCTGGCGCTGGTAGGCCGCGCGCCGCTCGCTGCGCTCGGTGGCGGCGGTGCCGGGCAGTGGTGCGACGAACGCGGCGACCACGAGCGCCGCACCCGACACGGCGAGCGCCGCCCTCACCAGCCGACTCTTCAGCGGAGGAATCCTGATGCCCAGCGCCTCGATCTCCCCGAGCGCCGCCGCGAGCAGGAGGACTATGCCCAGGCCCAGGTAGACGTTGAGTCCGTCCATGTCCACCTCCGCCAGGCATCCCTGCCGGACAGGATGGGCTCCGGGCGGCGACGCGGGAAGAGCACCGTCCGGTAGCTGACGCGATGCTCAGCGGGGAGACGCCGAGCCCCGATGGTGCGGCGAGGCCCGTCCGGGTAGGAGCGCGCCGGTGAGGGCGTTTCGACGAACGACCATGGGTGCCCCCGGCAGGATTCGAACCTGCGACACACGGTTTAGGAAGGCGATTGCGTTCACCCGGAGCACCAGCCTCCTACCAGGGCATACGCCCGATGCTTCATCAGCGAGGACCTTGATCGTTCCGCGCATGTTCCGGATCTTGTGCCCCCTCCCCATGTCTGGGTTCTGCCAGGCTGGCAGCAAGATAGGCGTTGCGGCGTGCGATGAGGCGTTGCAGGTACGGCCGCAGGACGAGGCTGGCCACGAGGCCACCAACGGGTCCCATAGGCGCAGTGAAGTCGATGACATCGCGCATGAGGGTTGCCGAGGAATTAGCCGGATTCGGCGTAAAGCTGTGCTCGTGGCGCCACCGGCCGAACGGACCGCTGATCTGCTCGTCCGTGAAGCCGTGCGGCCGGCGATAGTCAGTGATTCGAACGGTCATCCGCCAGGGAAGGCCGAAGTGCGTGGCTACCCACGTGACGTCATCGCCGGCCATCAACCGGCCGGTCGTTACGCCGCCGACCGCCCGTTCGGCGCTAGTTCTCATAGACTCGGTGTGCATATCAACGTCGAGACAGGCGTCGAAGACGGTTTCCGGGACTGCCTGGACGTCCGTAGTCAGCTCGATGCGCGGCACAGAGCCACCGTAGGCCCCTGGTCACGCCGCGAGGGCAGCAGGATGAGCACTTGACCCCCAGGCAACCAACACGGCTCGCTGATCTGGGACGGCAGGGGCTTCGGGCAGCGTCAGTCGTCCACCGATGTCCGTGGTCGTCCCTCGCCGATCGCACCCGTCGTCACCCAGTTAGTCACCCGGGCTGGCCGGCGCACTGTCGCGGCTCCATTCCGTCAGCAGCTCCAAGGCAAGCCAGTGCCCATTGGCACGTGCGTAGTCCAACGGCGTGCGGCCCCTACGATCAACGGCGTTAGGGTTTGCGCCTCGGGCCAGCAAGAAGGCCGTAACGTCCACATGCAGGGGCCCTCCAGACTGGAGAGCGCCATCGCCCTCCACGTCCACGGCATGATGCAGCAAAGTCATGCCGTGCTCGTCGGGCTCCTGGACGGCAGCCCCGTCGTTTAGAAGTTGCCGCAGTCGGGAGAGGTCTTCCATCTCTACGGCGTGGTGAGTCGGGGTCACCCGGTCAGCCTAGGGTCATCACGCTCCGGCCCAACAGTCAGACGTTGAAGCGGAACCTAGATTCGCCAGCCCGCTACCAGTAGGAACGGCGCTCGGCGCCTGCTCACACGGCGGCTCTGGCTGTCATCGTTGGTCGTTGGTTGACGACGTTTCACGGTGTCTTGTGCCCCCTGTGTGCCCCGAACCTCCGGGCCGCCTCCGGGCAGGACTGATCGAGGCTGGTTCACCTACAGTCGGCTCGTGGAATTCGGGACCTTCGCTGGCTTCGGCCTGCTGCTCTGTGCGGGATTTGCCTGTCTCTTCCTGATCGCCGTCGTCGGGCTGCTCGCGGCCTGGTGGAAGCCCAAGGGTTAACGGGGCCACCTTCAGCTTGGAAGTGCGTTGATCGTTACTTAAGGTCACTGTTCTGTGGTCATGGGCAGAGCGACAGTCACCCGATGTAGCGGTCTTCGATGACTGCTGCTGGGCTGGAACCGTTCTTGACCCTTGCGTCGGGCACGGATCGGGCACGCCCACAAACGGCGCGCTACCGCTTGCCGCCGACCCGCCCCCTGGTACATCGCCCATGCGCGGCAAGTTGCTGGGCTACTCGCGCGATACAACGAACCAAGCCAGCGCACCTACGGCAACCAGCGTTGCTACCGCCAACAAGATGCCCGAGATCAGGAAGGGCATGGGTATTGTCGGCTCCGCCTGAAAACTGACCACGTGGTTCCGGCTGAATCGGGACCACCTCCTGAAGCATCGGGAGGTGCTGAGCGTGGAGGACTGGGCGGAGATCCGGCGGCTGCGGCGGTCGGAGGGCATGGCGATTCAGGCCATCGCACGGCGGTTGAGGGTGTCTCGCAACACCGTGAAGAAGGCCTTGGCCAGTGATGAGCCGCCGCGGTATCGGCGGGCGGTGAAGGGCTCGATCGTGGATGCGGTCGAGCCGCAGATTCGGGCGTTGTTGGCGGAGTTTCCGGAGATGCCTTCGACGGTGATCATGGAGCGGGTCGGGTGGACCCGCGGCAAGACGGTGTTCTGTGATCGGGTGCAGCAGTTACGGCCGTTGTT